>DIVU01000103.1 GCA_002423365.1 Desulfuromonadaceae bacterium UBA6124
AGTGCGTCGGTGTCTCCCCCCGGGTGTACAAGACATACCTGACCCAGAATGTTTTCCGCTGATTCCTGCCGGTGCGGTAAGTTCTGAATCTCTTTTTTATCTGATTGATCAGATCAGTCAAAAATTCGCGCAAATAGGTAAAGAAAAGCGTTTTTCCGCTGATACGCTAAAGGAACTTCGGGGGCGCAAACCCCGTGGTGTTGTTGCCGTGTTCACCGGCTTGCGTATTCAGGGACGAAGAAATGGCCGAAGTGAAGCGTACCTTGCCCGTGCTATCGGAGAGCGCGACCGGATCGCCGGAGGCTGCCCCCTGGGCGGCGCTGGAGCGTCTCGATCTGCTGCTGGCGGAGGCGGTGCGGATCGCGGAGGTCGTTTACGGGGTCGGGTTTGACGAGGACCGTTTTCGCGGCCTGCACCTCGATGCCGGAGAGGTAGGGCGGTTGCTCGATCGGATGCCGGGAATCTCTCCCCTGGCCGATGGCCGTACCCGTTCCGGCTCGTTGCTCGACGAAAAGGATCTGCGCTTTGTCGCCCTCGGCCAACGCTTCGGATTGGCGGCGCTGGAGCTCGACATCCTGCTGGTCGCCCTGGCGCCGGAGCTTGATCCCCGTTACGAACGGCTCTATGCCTATCTGCAGGACGACGTCACCCGCAAGCGGCCCGGCGTCGATCTGATTCTCAACCTGCTCAGCGCCACGGCTGAAGAAAAACTCGCCGGGCGGCGCCATTTTCTCCCCGCTTCCCCTCTACTGCGTCACCAGTTGCTGCAGCTGCACGAAGACCCCCCCGGCGCCCATGCCACCCTCTTGAGCCGCTACTGCAAGGTCGACGAACGCATCGTCGACTATCTGCTCGGCAGCGACGGCTCGGCTCTTCATCCCGACGATTGTCTGACGATCTTTCCCGCCGACACCCGGATTTCCGAGGTGCCCCTCTCCGATACGCAGCGGGAGAACTTGCCGCGCCTCCTTGCGGAGGCGCGCGCTGTTCTTTCTCTTCGCGGCGTTTCCGGCTCCGGTCGCCGGACCGTCGCCGCCTATCTGGCCCGCCGCTCAGGGCGCGATCTGGTGTGCTTCGATCCGAGCCAGGCGTTGGCCCGGGGGGAAGGCGATTTTCACCGGGACTGCCGACGGGCTGTCCGTGAAGCCCGCTTGCGCGGGGCGCTGCTCTTCGTCGCCGATGTCGATCCGTTGCTTGATGAGGCCCAGACGGCGCGGCTGCGGGAATTCTCCCTGGCTCTGGAGGACTGGGACGGGCCGACGGTGCTCGCCGGTGAACTCCCCTGGCGGCCGTTGTCCCTCTACCGTACCCGGCCCTTCGCCCAGGTAGAGCTTACGATTCCCGACTACGGCGAGCGGACGCGTCTGTGGGGGCGGGAAGTGACCGGGATGGCGGCGAACGAGTTGGAAGCGGTCGCTGCCCGTTTCAACTTTACTCCGGGGCAGATTCGCGCCGCCGCCCACAGCGCCGGGCAGATGGCACGCTCCCGGCAGGGCGGGCCTCTCCGCATCCAAGCGTCGGAACTCTTCGAAGCCTGCCGCCGCCATTCTAACCAGAGACTCGGCGCCTTGGCGCGCAAGATCGACCCCCGCCACGGCTGGGACGACATCGTTCTGCCCGAGGACGCCCTGGAGCAGTTGCGGGAAATCTGCCGTCAGGCGGTGCATCGCCCGCTGGTTTTGGGTCAATGGGGCTTCGAGCGCAAGCTCTCCTACGGCAAGGGGTTGAACGTCCTCTTTTCCGGCCCGCCGGGGACGGGCAAAACCCTGGCCGCCGAGGTCATCGCCTGTGATCTCGGTCTCGATCTTTATCAGATCGATCTGTCGCGGGTGGTAAGCAAGTACATCGGCGAGACGGAGAAGAATCTCGACAAGATTTTCACCGAGGCCCGCACCAGCAACGCCATCCTCCTCTTCGACGAGGCCGACGCCCTCTTCGGCAAGCGTTCGGAGGTCAAGGACGCCCACGATCGTTACGCCAATATCGAAACCGGCTATCTCTTGCAGAAGATGGAGGAATACGAGGGGATCGCCATCCTTGCCACCAACCTGCGCGGCAATCTCGATGAGGCCTTCATCCGGCGTATGAGTTTCTGCGTGGAGTTCCCCTTTCCCCGGGAAGGGGAGCGGCGGCTCATCTGGGAAAAGATCTGGCCGAGTCAGGCGCCCCGGCGGGCGGATCTGCCGCTGGAACGCATGGCCGACCGGTTCGAGATCAGCGGCGGCAATATCAAGAATATCGCCCTGGCGGCGGCCTTTCTTGCGGCTCATGACGGCGGTGAAATCGCTACCCGCCATCTGCTGCGGGCGACTCGCCGGGAATACCAGAAGATGGGCAAGATTCTCGAGGACGGCGATTTTAGGGAACCGATGGATGAATGACCCCACGGAGAACGCACCCCAGGGAGGTGTGATCCATGAAAAAACGTGAAGAACCAGGTCTGAATCGACCGAAACAGCACCAGGTGAAGACTCCCGTGAAGGAAACTCCGGCGCGACTTAACGATCTTCCCGGCCTGATGAGCGGCGGCGGTTTGTCCGCCGAGGCGGCGGTGCGAGAGCGGCTTGACCGGCTGGCGCCGCCGCAAGGGGTGAACGCCGCCCTGGCCTTGCAACGGGCGGTAGGCAACCGCGACATTCGCCGAGCGATGGAAAAGTCGGCCCAGGGGGGGGAGAATGCGGCTTCGGCGAACCTGGAGCGTTCCATCGAGGCGACCCGAGGGGGCGGGAAACCTTTGGACAATGAGCTGCGTGGTACCATGGAGCAGGCTTTCGGGCGCGATCTGAGCGCCGTGCGCGTACACACCGGCGGCGAGGCCGACCGCCTCAGCCGTTCGCTGGGGGCCGAGGCCTTCACTACCGGCTCGGACATCTATTTCCGCGACGGCGAGTACCGGCCCGGGACGGAAGGCGGAAAGAAATTGCTGGCGCACGAACTGACCCATGTGGCGCAGCAGGGACCGACGGTTCAGGGTCGACTCACCGTCGGCGCGCCCGATGATGCCTATGAGCGCCAGGCTGACGAGACCGCGCGACGGGTGGTGCGGCACGACCGGCAGGGGCCGGCACGGTATTTGCGGCAGCCGGCGGCGGAACGACTGGCGAACCGTTCCCGTCAGATTCGGCGTAAGCTCAGGTTCACCGGCACCGCCCCCCATCTGGCGCGGGTCATGACTCTGCTCAACGGCGGTCTCTTTGGCTACACCGTCTCGACCGACGCCGCGGGAAATCTGAGCATTGCCGCCAATCAGGATGTCGGCCCGCCGTCTCCGGCGCAGCAGGCACTCTACAATCGACTCAATACCATCGTCGGCGATAGCCGGCAGGTCACCATCGCCGTGGAAAGCGGCGGCTTGGCCCTGGGCGGCAGTTACGCCACCGGCACCATCGACGTCGCCGACCTAGAAGCCTTCGGCCGTGGTGAAGGGCTGTCGGCGGTGGCGGCGCTGATTCACGAAGTCGAGGAACAATACCGCAAGCAGGTCAGCGGCCAGGGCTATGCCACCGCCCATGCCGGGGCTTTGGTCGCCGAGACCGAGCAGAGCGGTGCGACCCGGGGGGCGGAACGGATGCTTTCTTCCAGCACCAATCCCGACGGCACGGTCAATGCCGTGGTCGAGGTGCCTTACACCTATCCCGATGGCCGTACCGTCACCTTGACCCTGACCATCAGCCACAACAACATCACCAATGTTACACGGCGCTAGGACGCGGATTATGACCGAGACAACGAAAATGTCCATCGACCAGGCCGTGGATAAGGCCCTGGATTATTTTTCCGCCGAGGATGTCGGACTTGGTGAAACGGAGCGGATGCGGGGATTCGAGGCGACCCGAATCGTTCTGAAAGAGCAGCCGACGGCGGCCGTTGGTCTGCTGGCCGAGGTTTTCTCCGGCCTCAGTCACCCCCATAAGATCGGTGCCTATCGTCTGATCGTGGAATTGGGGCAGGTGGCGATCCCGGCCATTCACGGGTTGCTCGATGGCGCCGGTCCCCTCGAACGGATCTGGTTGATTTCCATCCTCCATGCCCTGGGGGATGGAGGCGAGACCGCACGCCTGGCAGAGCTGGTCGGCGACGACGATCCCTATCTCCGGCAACTGGCGGTTTTGGCCCTGGTCTTTCAGGGGAAACAGGCGACCGTTGAGCGCGACCGACTGATCGCCGTCCTTGCCGAGGCGTTATTGAGCGAAGAGAAAGTGGAGGGCAGCGCCTTCTTTGTCGCCGATTCGGCGTTGAGCTGCCTGCGGCTGCTCAGCGGCGAGACCTTTGCCGAGGGGATCGTGCCGGCGGTACATTTTTACAATTTCGA
>DIVU01000314.1:0-1563 GCA_002423365.1 Desulfuromonadaceae bacterium UBA6124
CGCTGAATCTTCAGGGTGGAGCGGTCCCCCGGCTTTTTGCGTTTCACCTCATAAATAAGGTCGAAATTTTCCGCCACGGGCTCGCCGTCGATGGCGAGAATCCGGTCGTCTTTTTGCAGCCCGGCAGTTTCCCCCACCGAGGCGGGCATGACCCCCTCGACGACCACGCCTTCCGTTTCCTCCCCGAGCATCACCCCGAGCTTGACCTCCTGCTTGCCGAGATCCTCGTATTCGGTGAAGAGAAGAAAATCGTAGGGGACCATGGGGAATTTGGGCTTTTTGACATCCATCAGCCGGTCTTTTTTATCCTCGGGGACGACGATTTCGGTGCTGCCGACGAGCACGTACGAGGTCGGCAGGCGGCGGAAGACCCGGCGCGGGATGCCGTAACCGTAGCGCACATGGTTCCCCCCGGCGACCACCATCAGCCGGTGTTCGGCGTGATCCGGGTCGCTCAGGTAGCGGACGACGCTCGCGGCCATGGTTTCGTCCCATAGGGTCTGAACGCGGTGAAAGCCGTCCGCCGAAATCGCTCCGTGCTTGCCGTGGTCGCCGAGAATCGCCTCGGTCATGGCCTTCTGGTAGGGATCGGTGAGATCCATCTCCGGCACCTGGCGCTGTTCCTCTTCCACCAGTTCCGCCACCGGCTTGGCCCGCACCGCCGCGACCAGGCTCTTTTCAGCGTTGAGGCCGAGCACGGGAATCCGCAGATCCCGGGCGAGTTCGAGCAGTTCCCGGTAATAGTCGAAATCCATGCGCCAGGTTTCGTACCAGCGCGATTCCTTCAGAAACTGCTTTTCCGAAAGCTCCCCGGCGCTCCAGCGGTCGAGAATCGGCTGCTGGGAGGGGACGAACATCTCCATGCCCAGGGCGATCTTCCCCGGATGGCGCTCGGCCAGAGCACGCAGCAGCGCCACCTGCTGGCGGTGCGAGGCGGGGTTGTCGTGGGTTTCGCCGACATAGACGATACGGGCGTCGCCGGCGATGGCGTTCATGCGCGCCTCGTCGACGAGAACGCCGGTGGGCAGGTGCACGATCTGCCCCAGTTGCGGTTCCTGGGGCAGGGGATAGGGCTGTTCGGGATTGGCGGTCATGGTTTTCGGCGCGCAGGCGCAAAGGGCAAGGGTGAGCAGCAAAAGAGAGAGGCTACGGATAGAAAACATGCGGGTCTCCTCAAAAGTGTGGCGAAATCGACTGGAAGGATTAGACCACAAAAGGAGGGTTCTGCCAACCTCCGCCGGAGGGGCGAGGGAGCCGGCCGTGGCTCGCGGTCGCTTCTTGTCAGACCGCCATCCTCGGTTAAGATTGACGGCACACGCGAAGGGGAGGACACATGAGTCGCGCATTCTACGCACATCTCCACAGTGAACTTGAGGAGTTGCGGGTCGAGGGGCTGTACAAGGCGGAGCGCCCCCTGACATCCCCCCAGGCGGCGCGGGTATGGATCGACGGCGGGGGCGAACTGCTCAACCTCTGCGCCAACAACTACCTAGGGCTGGCCGACCATCCCGAACTGCTTGCGGCGGCCAAACGGGGCCTCGATGAGCGCGGCTTCGGCATGGC
>DIVU01000314.1:1645-3000 GCA_002423365.1 Desulfuromonadaceae bacterium UBA6124
TCAACCATGCCAGCATCATCGACGGTATTCGCCTCTGCCGGGCGAAACGGCTGCGCTACGCCCACAACGACCTGGGCGAGCTGGAAGATTGCCTGCGCCAAAGCCGCGACGCCCGCTTCCGCCTCATCGCCACCGATGGGGTCTTCTCCATGGACGGCGACATCGCCGACCTGCCGCGCCTGGTCGATCTGGCCGAAAAGTACGACGCCCTGCTGATGGTCGACGATTCCCACGGCGTCGGCGTTCTCGGCGATAAGGGGCGCGGCAGCCACGAGCACCACGGCCTGCTCGGGCGCATCGATATTCTCACCGGCACCCTCGGCAAGGCCCTGGGCGGGGCGAGCGGCGGCTACACCGCCGGACGGCGGGAACTGGTCGACTGGCTGCGGCAGCGCTCCCGTCCCTATCTTTTCTCCAACGCCTTGTCTCCGGCGGTGGTCGCCGCTTCGTTGCGGGTGCTCGACCTGCTCGAAGACGGCGACGAACTGCGGCAGCGCCTGCGCGAGAACAGCCGCTATTTTCGCGAGGGGATGCTGGCCGCCGGTTTCAAACTGGCCGGGGCCGAGCATCCGATCATCCCGGTGCTGATCGGCGACGCGCATCTGGCGAGCCGGATGGCGGCGCGACTGCTGGAAGAGGGGATTTTTGTCGTCGCCTTTTCCTTCCCCGTGGTGCCGAAAGGACAGGCGCGCATCCGCACCCAGATGTCCGCCGCCCACAACCGCGAACAACTCGATGCCGCCGTCGCCGCCTTTGTCCGCGTCGGCCGGGAACTGGGGGTGATTTCATGACGCCGACGACGATGAAGGCCCTCGGCAAGCTCGCCCCGGGACCGGGACTGCAACTGCACCGGGCACCGGTTCCCGAGGTCGGGCACAACGACCTGCTCATCCAGATCCGCAAGACCGCCATCTGCGGTACCGACGTGCATATCGACGGCTGGGACGACTGGGCGCGCAAGACCATCCCGGTGCCGATGATTATCGGCCACGAGTATGTCGGCGTCGTCGCCGGCATCGGTCAGGAGGTGAGCGGCTTCGCCCTCGGCGACCGGGTCACCGGCGAGGGGCACGTCACCTGCGGCCACTGCCGAAACTGCCGGGCCGGACGCCGCCACCTCTGCCGCAACAGCGTCGGCGTCGGCGTCAACCGCCCCGGCGCCTTCGCCGAATACCTGGTCATTCCGGCGGTCAACGCCTTCAAACTGCCCGACGCCGTCAGCGACGAGCAGGCGGTGATCTTCGATCCCCTCGGTAACGCCGTACACACCGCGCTCTCCTTCGATCTGGTCGGCGAGGACGTGCTCATCACCGGCGCCGGTCCCATCGGAGCCATGGCCGCTGCAGTCGCCCGCC
>DIVU01000271.1 GCA_002423365.1 Desulfuromonadaceae bacterium UBA6124
GCATACAGAGGATAGGGGTACTTGGCCGAGGGGACACGGCTGCCGCGCACATCGGGCACGTAATAACCGGTGATGGTGCCGATCTCTCCCCCCTCGGCGTCCCGTACTTGCCAGGGGACAAAACGACTTTCAAAAAAACGCCGCAGGGTCTCACGGTCCGCCCCTTCCAGGGTCGCGGCCTCGGCGCAGACCTCCGCCCAACCTTCCCATTTTTTCAGCACCCGACAGCTCTTCAGCAAGGGATCGAGGGCCTGGGCCAGATCATCCCGCTCCCAGCCGGCGACATCCCCCCAGGGAACCATCGTGTAGGTTTCAACCGGAGGCACCTCGGGCGGCGCTTCCACCGGCGGAGGAACTTCGACTACAGGCGGCGGAGTACCCGGAGGGGGAGGAGGAGTCACGACCGGCGGGGCGGCACAGGCCGCAAGGAGCAGCAGAAGGAGCCAGAAGATTCGGCCAAGGTGAAAGAAACGAAAACCCTTGCTGTTCATGGTGAAACGATGTCCTTTCCGTAATGGAGGATCTTCGACATGGCTACTGAACATACCCCCGTCAGAGTTCGGCAGAACATCCGGGAGGGCTGAATAGTGAAGGGCCTGGAACGGGGAACCGAGGAGGGGCGAGAGGCATCAGCCGTCAGTCATTCTGGATTTCATGTTTCTTCATCAGATCGTAGAAGGTCGGACGGCTGATACCGAGTTCATCCGAAGCCTTGGCGACATTGCCACCATGACGCTTCAGGGTCGAAGCCAGCATATCCCGTTCCAGCCGCTCCCGGGCTTCCTTGAGGGTCAGCGGGGTGTCCCCCGGATCGTGGAACCGGCCATTGCCGCCGAAGCCGAGATCGTCCGGGGACAACAGCGGGGAGTCGGCCATGAGAATCGCCCGCTTGATCTTGTTTTCCAGCTCCCGCACATTTCCCGGCCAGGCATAGGCGCGCATGCCGTTTTCGGCGGCGGGACTGAACCCCTTGATTTTCTTGCCGAAGTCGTTGACGTAACGGCTCAGGAAGAGGTTCGCCAAAAGGCGGATGTCGTCCCCCCGGTCGCGCAAGGGGGGGAGCCGGAGGGAGATCACGCCGATGCGGTAGTAGAGATCCTCGCGGAAACGCCCTTCGCGAATGGCTTTTTCGATATCGACGTTGGTGGCGGCGACGATGCGGGTGTTGATTTCGATGTCCTCCCGCCCCCCGACCCGCTGGATGGTCTTTTCCTGGAGGAAGCGCAGCATCTTGACCTGCAGAGGCAGGGGCAGCTCACCGATCTCGTCGAGAAAGAGGGTGCCGCCGTGGGCAAACTCCACCTTCCCCTGCACCCGGCTCGCGGCCCCGGTAAAGGCCCCCTTTTCGTGGCCGAAGAGTTCCGATTCCAGCAGGTTCTCGGGGATGGCGCCGCAGTTGATGGGGATGAAAGGGCCGTTCTTGCGCAAGCTCTGGGCATGGATGGCCCGCGCTACCAGTTCCTTGCCGGTGCCGTTCTCCCCCAGCACCAAGACCGGGATATCTGCCGAAGCAATCTTACGGATGGTGGTGAAGATCTCCTCCATCTCCGGGCATTGGCCGAAGATGCCGTGCATCCCCCCCTGGCGCTGCAGGGAGGCGGTTTGCAACCGGCGATTCTCCGCTTCCAGGGCGGCCAGGTGAAAAGCGCGGTCGAGGATGATCTTCAACTCGGCTAGGTCAATAGGCTTGCGGTAAAAGTCATAGGCGCCGAGACGCACCGCCGTCAGCGCATTGGCGCGGTCCTCGTTGCCGGAAAGGACGATGACCTTGGTTTCGGGATGGCGCCCCAGCACCAGCTCCAGGCAGCGCAACCCCTCGGTCGCGCCGTCGGCGTCGGGGGGCAGGCCGAGATCGAGGGTCATGACCTTGGGTTGATGCGCCTCGAACAGACGCAGGGCCTCGTTTACGTCCTCGGCGAGCAACACCTCGAAATGCTTGGCCAGCCCCCACTTGAGCTGTTTGCGAATCTCCGCGCTGTCGTCCACGATCAGCAGTTTTTCCACCCATCCTCCTGATTGAAACATCCGCGAAACATCAGCCTGCCGCTTCCTCTTCCGTCGGTAGCCAGACGGTAAATACCGACCCCTCTCCCGGCGTGCTGCGCACCTCGATCCGGCCGCCGTGCCCCTCGATGACCTGGCGGCACTGGTAGAGACCAATACCCATCCCCTTCTTCTTGGTCGTTTCGAAGGGTCGGAAGAGCCGGGCGCGGATAAACTCTTCGCTCATGCCGCAGCCCTGATCGACAACCCGCAAAAAAGCCTGCCCCGCGCAGCCCACCTCGACCCGTGGAGGATGTCCGGCGGCGGCCTCGCGGGCATTGTGCAGCAGATTGACCACCACCTTGCACAACTCTGCCGCATCCCCCAGAACCAACGCCGGCGTCCCGGCGATCTCCACGTCGGCGGCACCGGCCAGGGCGGCGCCCTCTTTGGCCACCGCCAGCAGATCGCAGGGGGCGCGATCGAGCAGGGGGTGATGCTTGACGTTCTGCAACCGGGCGATCAGGGTCTTCATATTATCCACGGTATGTTCCAGGGTTTCAAACATATCGCCACGAAATTCGGGATCGTCGATGTAATCCCGAGCGTTGTCCACCACCAGGGCCAGCCCCGATACCAGGTTTTTCAGGTCANNCATGGATGACGAAGGTGGAGACCCGGCCGATGGCGGCCATTTCGTTCGCCGCCGCCAGGTCGGTGTAAAGCTTGCGGCTGAGCAGCACCCCGATGGTCTGGTGGGCGAGGATCTTCATCAGGTCAAAATCCTCGTAGGTCAGCCGCTCCTGCTGGTAAATTCGCCGACCGAGCACGATGAATCCCTCCAGCGTGTTTTCGAACCGCAGCGGCACGAGAAAGGACGCGCCCATGGCGCGCAAACGCGCCCAATCGCCGACAAACAGAGACTCATCCTCCTCATCCAGGCCGATCACCCAATCCTGCCCGCCCATGCGGGTCATGATGGGATACCCTTCCTCGAAGCACAGCTGTTCCGCCTCATTTTCGAAGCAGGCGGAACAACGGAAGCATCCGCCCTCCCGGTCGCGAAGAAAGAGGGCCGCGCCGCGCAAGGAAAAGGTTTCAGCGTAGAACTCCAGCACCCCTTTTTCCAACTCCTCGCGGCTGTGGGCACCGGCCAGCTTGCTGGTGAATTGCAGCCACTCGTTCCGGTAATCGTATTTCTGCTGATAGAAATTTTTGTGCAACAGTACCTGGATGCGCCGGCGGATGCGTTCGGACAGGAGGAGCATGACCAGGGCGAAGCCGGCCAGAACCGCGAGACCGACAAAAAAGGGGCGATTGCCCGAAACATGCAGATAGCGCATGCCGGCCCCGAAGATCCCGAGCAGAATCAAATAACAGCCGACCACCAGCACCACCACCGAGCGATAGGCGATTTCCCGCGAAACGCGGATGCGCACCGCTTCCCCCCGGCGCAGACGGCTGAAGGCCATCAACCCGACCCCCAGGGCGAGACTGAAGGACCGCACCGGCAGCAGGTTCATATCCAGCGACCGATAGAGCAGCGCCTGGCTGTAATAGACGACCAGCACGGCCAGCAGCACACTGGCGCCCATGACCTCGAACTTGATACGCCAGCGGTCGGGACGGGGCAGAGCCACCAGGGTGCGCTCCAGCTGCGCCAAGGCCACGACCAGAAAGGCCATGAGCGCTACATAGAAGAAATACCCGGCCGAGCCGAGAAAGAGCATTTTTTCGTCAGCGAAGTCAGGGGAGTAGAAGATCGTCGTGGGCGGCAGCAGCAAGGCGGCCAAAGGGAAGACCAAGGTAGAGAACAACAGTAGACGCGACAGCCAGGACATCTCGCGCCACCCCCCCGACCGGGAAAAGACCAGGGCGAAGAGCAGCCAGAACCCGGGCAGGCAGGATTCGGCCAGGAGGGCGCCCCGCTTCCAGAACGCCAGCCCGGTCGGATCGAGCAGCGCCCGCAGGTCGCAGAACTCCAGAACCACGCAGGCCAGCAGACCCGCCGCCAGAACGAAGGAGGAAAGACGGCGCGGCCGATGGGCGAACAGATAGGCACCGTAGCTGACGGCCAGTAAAATCGCGAGAATGGAAAAAATCATCTGCATGGGGTAAAGAAAATCGGAGTTCAAGGGTTCAACAGGCAGAGGCCCCCTACTGCGGCAGAACCGCTTTAATATGGGAATAGAAGTCCCGCACGAAACGTTCGCCGACCTCCAAGGCACCGAGATCCCCTTCCCGATAGGGGACGGAAATGCGCACGAAGGTGGAATCCCGGCGGTTGTGCAGGATCGAATTGGTGATTTCCGCCAGCTTCAGGGCATATTCGCTGGTCAGCGTCGCACCCTTGACCTGAAACCAGTACAAAAAGAGCTCCCGCTGTCCGCCGTTCTGGTAGACCGCTTCCACCAGACGGACCTCGTCGTCACCAATGGTCAGCGTCTTGCTCTGTTCGGAAATATTCAGCCAGCCGCTGCCGGGGAGACAATGTTTGGGCGAGTGGATCGGCCCGCTCTCCGGCCCGCCGCCGTGATAGCCGAGGTAAAGGGAGACGGAACGACGCGCGTCATCGGCATAGACTCGGTAGAGGTAATCGGTGGGGCGCAGTCCCTTCAAAACCGCGTCACTGAAACGGCTCTCTCCAACCTTCGTCCAACCGTCGAGACGCAGGGGAATTTCTTCAAGGGGCCGCGCCACCGGCACTTCCACATCCTCATGAAAGGCGACGAAAAGCGCGGCCATGATCAACAGGAGATAAATGACGAAAAAACGCATCTTGTTCATGCCGGCCCCACCTTGCGCAAAAACGCTCCCAGCAAAAAGAGCAGAACCATGGCCAGGGCAAAGACCGCCAGGCCGGCGAATTCATGAAAAAAGCCCTCGGCGGCTGCCGCCCCGTAATACTGGGCCAGCACTCCGGTGACAATAACCCGGAACATGTTGGTGGCGATGGCGATGGGCACCGCCGCCAGCACCATAATTACCCGCATCAGGTTGGATTTCTGGGAGAAGACCGCATAGGCCACCGCCAGAGCCAAAAGCGACATGAGGGAGCGCAGCCCGCTACAGGCATCGGCCACCTCGAGCACAGTCTGGGGAAACATGATGATGTTCCCCTCGCGCAGCACGGCGATCCCCATCAGCTTGAGGGCCGCCACGGAGAACTTGGCCACCATCAGTTTGAGAGGAAAGGCCATGGCATCGTAGACGATGTAGGGGAGAGGTACCATGAAGAGCAGAAAGCCGACGGGGAGCAACAGCCCCTTGAAGATTGCCCAGCCGAACCAGAAGAGGATGATTCCGGCCAGCAGAAAGACCAGCGACGAGCGCATGGTGAAATACTCGGTACCCGCAAAACCGAAGATCAGCAGCAGCAGACTGCCGGCCACCACCAAAAGACCGATGTTGTTCGGACTCACCGGCAGTTCCTTCAGTTCCGGCCATTTCTGCCAGGCGAAATACCCGGCGATCAGCGGCACCAGAAAGCCGTGGGAATAATTGGGATCGTTATTCCAATCGGAAACCATCCCCGGCACCACCGTCCAGTAAGCCAGCACCAACAGCGGCAGCAGCGCCAGCAGATACCAGCGATTTTCCCGCAAACTATCCTGAAACATCGATCATCCTCCCCCTTGGGCGATGTAAGTCAAAATCTTTTTGGTCCACGGAAAACACGGAAAGCACGGACAAAATCTTGAAAAGCTTTTTTGACGGGATAAGAGCGGATAAAATCTGATGTTTAAACCCCAAACCCCAAAGATTTATCCTGCCCTTATCCGCAGTTATCCGCCTTTATCCTGTCAAAAACCAAGCCTTTGACCTTTCGGTTTTCTTCCGTGTTTTCCGTGCGTTCCGTGGACATGTTCTTGTTTTTCACCCTTTTGCATCCAGCAGCGCCAACAGTTCGGCGGTTTTCGCTTCCATCAGCGCCGCGTCCCCCCGGGATTCCACGTTGAGACGCAATACCGGTTCGGTGTTGGAGGAGCGCAGGTTGAAACGCCAGTCGGCGAAGTCCATGCTCAGGCCGTCGGTGCGGTCGATGGCCGGCTCCAGGGGCGCGTAAGCCGCCTCGACCCGAGCCAGAGCGCCTTGCGGATCGTCCAACACCCGGTTGATCTCGCCGCTGGCGGGGAACTTTTCCATCCGTTCGCCGACCAGCTCGGAGAGCAGCTTGCGCTTGCGGCACATCAGTTCGAGCACCAGCAGCCAAGGGATCATGCCGCTGTCACAGTAGGCAAAATCACGAAAATAGTGATGGGCGCTCATCTCGCCGCCGTAGACGGCATCTTCGAGGCGCATCCGTTCCTTGATGAAGGCGTGGCCGGTCTTGCTCTGCACCGGTACCCCGCCGGCCGCCTGCACCATGTCGATGGTGTTCCAGGTCAGGCGCGGATCGTGGATGATTTTCGCCCCCGGTTCGCGGGCGAGAAAGGCCTCGGCCAACAGCCCGACGATGTAGTAGCCTTCAATGAATCGTCCCTGTTCGTCGAACAGAAAGCAGCGGTCGAAATCGCCGTCCCAGGCGATGCCCAGCGCCGCACCGTGTTCCAGTACCGCCTGGCTGGTAATATCGCGATTCTCCGGCAAGAGCGGGTTGGGGATGCCGTTGGGAAAGGTGCCGTCCGGTTCGTGGCAGATCTTGAAAACCTCGAAGGGCAACTGCCGCTCGAGAAAGTCGAT
>DIVU01000267.1:0-1931 GCA_002423365.1 Desulfuromonadaceae bacterium UBA6124
AACCGGTACTCATGAACATAATGGTCCTTCGTAGCCAGCTGCTCAAGACCGGAAAATACACGCGCCAGATCGTCGGGATGAATCCGGTCGACCCAGAAATGGGCATCGCCGAGAAAATCCCCGGGCGCGTAACCGAGCACCTTCCTGACGTTGTCGGTCAGATAGGTCGTCCGGTAATCGCCGCCGAACTGGCAGACGTAGATGACCGCCGGGGAAAAGGCCAGCAGACGCCGTTCAAAATCACTCACGGAAAATCTCTTTCATGCGTCCTTTCTCGTTACTCACAACCTGGCGCTAGTGAGCCTGGGGGAAAGGGGATCGTCAAGGGATCTCGGGAAGCAAAAGCCTACTTCAGCAATCAATTGGACTTTGCAAGGTTTGCGCCATTCTTACCGACGCAGCTTACCGAGAAGACCCCGGATCAGGGAAACCGCCGCCAGCACTAAAGCCCCGGCGATCACCCCGGAGAGGGCGTTCAATACCGTGGGGGTCAGCGCCGCCAGCATGCCGCCGAGGACCGGCACGCCGTGGGCCGCCTCCGCCGCGCCGTGTAAAACATTATGGGAGCCGGGCAGGCCGTGGACGAGAATGCCGCCGCCGACCATGAACATGGCCGCCGTGCCGACCACCGACAGGGTTTTCATCAGCTTGGGCGCCAGCAGGAGCAATCCCCGGCCACAGGCGCGACGCATCCCGCCCCAGGCATTGGCCGCTTTGGACTTGAGCAGATGCAGGCCGGCATCGTCGAGTTTGACGATGCCGCCCACCAGGGCATAGACGCCGACCGTCATAATCAAAGCGATGCCCGAAACCACCGCGACCTGGGTACCCAAGGCCGCTCCCTGTACCGTGCCCAGGGCGATGACGATGATTTCCGCCGAGAGGATGAAGTCGGTGCGGATCGCCCCTTTGATCTTTTCCTTCTCGTAAGCCACCAGATCGATCTCGGGNNAGAAATTTGTGCGCCAGCTTTTCAAAACCCTCGTAGCACAAAAACGCGCCCCCCACCATCAGTAGCGGGGTGATCGCCCAAGACGCCAGGGCGCTGATGATCAGCGCCGTCGGCACCAAAATCAGCTTGTTCTTGAAGGATCCCTTGGCCACCGCCCAGACCACCGGCAGTTCCCGGTCGGCGCTGATGCCGGAAACCTGTTCGGCGTTCAGGGCCAGATCGTCACCCAGCACGCCGGCGGTCTTTTTCGCGGCGACCTTGGTCATGGTCGCCACGTCATCGAGCAGACTGGCAATATCATCGATCAAGGCCAACAGACTGGTTCCGGCCACAATGCAACTCCTTGAAAAAAATGTTTAAAAATCGAACAACCGGATCACTCGTCGAAGACCGCGCCCTTTTCCACCGACTCCGCCAGTCCTTCGACGACCCAGCCCAGATCGTAGGATTGGCCGCACTCGGGACAGATCAGGCCGATGCGTTGCCCTTTTTCCTGCTCGCGAAAGTAGATGTGAAAGCCCTTGGCGTAGCCGCAAACGCGGCAGACTCTGAATTCAGACATGGTCGCCTCCCGACTCCGATGGTGGTGGTTTGAGGTTGTAACGGGCAAGCGCTTCGTTCACGACCCGGTGAACGTCCGCCAGGCATCAGCGGCCTTGCGGGTGCGTTTCCGCGCAGCGACAGGCTCCCTTACCTTTTTCGAAGAGAATGCGTTCCAAAATCAGTGAGCGGCCGCCGTTGGCGCGAACATCCGTGCGGATATCTTCCTCATTATAACCGTAACAATAGCAGATGCGAACCGACATCCTTTATTCCCTTCAATGTTGACAATGGGTGCAGAAGAAGCTGGAACGGCCGCCGATACGCTCTTGCCGGATCTTCAGCCCGCACGTCGGGCAGGGTTCCCCTTCCCGTCCGTAAACCCGCAGGCTGAGGGCAAAATAGCCCGGTTTACCGTCGCTGTCGCTGAAATCACGGA
>DIVU01000267.1:1955-3434 GCA_002423365.1 Desulfuromonadaceae bacterium UBA6124
GCGCGGGATGAATACCGGCGAGAAAGAGGGCCTCGCTGGCGTAAATGTTGCCGACGCCGACGACAATGCGCTGATCCATGATCAAGGCCTTGATCGACGCGGTGCGCCCGCGGGCGCGTTCAAGCAGATAGTCACCGGTGAAGACCTCGTCGAAGGGTTCGGGGCCGAGCCCGGACAGCAGCGGATGGTGTTGCGGATCGTCGGTCGTCCAGAGCAGCAGGCCAAAACGCCGGGCGTCGTTGAAACGCAGGGCCTGACCGTCGCTGAAAAGCAGATCGAGATGATCGTGTTTACCGGGAGGCAACTCCCGATCGACGACCCGCAGATAGCCGCTCATGCCGAGATGAAGGATGAGGGTGCCGCCGTCGCAGCGCAGCAGCAGATATTTGGCGCGGCGTTCGACGGCATGCAGCCTTTGCCCGGCAAGGAGCTCATNNCCGCTCAGGGTGTGCCCTTCGAGGCGGGGAACCAGACCCCGGCGGATCGTTTCGACTTCGGGCAATTCAGGCATGATCGCCTCTTCCATGAACCTGCAGAGTGAGGAATTCCAGATATTCCGATGTCTCGGCGCTCTCCTCGGCGGGGGCCCAGGGGGCGAAATCTTTGTCGGAAAGGGGGAGATAAGGGCCGGGCTTGGTTTCGAAAAAGACCGTGCCCGCTTCCAGGGAAACGAGGGAATGCCAAGCCCCCGGCGGAATATCAACCCCCCAACAGGGGCCGTTCACCGCCAGGGGAATGATCTCGGCAAGTTCGCCACTGTCGGCGAAAAGGAGCACGGCCATGGTTCCGCGCAGCAGCACGAAACATTCAGGGCGAGGCGGATCGAGATGGCGGTGCGGGCGGACGTAGGTCCCCGGCTCCACGGCGTTGAGCAACCGCTGGCAGGGCTCGCGGTAATCCTCATGCAGATTGTGATTGAGCCTTAGCCGCGGCCGTTGCCGGGCGGCGCGGGAGAGTTCGTCGAGCAGGCGGGCGTCGATCCGGCGCGGGGTGTTCATCAGAAAAAGACCTTATCCTTCACCTGCTCGAAATCGATCCAGTCGATCTCCTCCACCGCTCCCGCGAATTCGTCGCGCCCCAGTTTCTGGCTCGAATGGTAGCGCCAGCCGCCTTCGGTCAGAAGAAAACGCGACAGCTCGAAGGTCTCTTCCGCCTGTCCGCGAAAGCGGGTGGCGAGATAGAAAAGCACCCGCGCCTCGTCCGCGCTAACTTCTTCCTTCAGCACCCGGCAGTCGTCAATGGAAAAATCCCGCCCGAGGGAATCCCGGCCCAGGGCGATGTAGGCCTTACGGCTGGGAAACTGGGTGCGGAAGTTGGAATCGGGATGATAGGTGTCGTAGATGAAGGCGAAATCCCCGGCGGAAAAGGCTTCCCCCCGGCGCCGCACCAGCTCGGACGGCGTGAGATCACAGGGAATCTCGGCCGGCGCCGGTTCCCGGTCAAGGCAGCATTTTTTGTATTTCAGTCCGCTGCCGCAGG
>DIVU01000096.1 GCA_002423365.1 Desulfuromonadaceae bacterium UBA6124
AAGTCGGCAGCATGAACATCTGCTTCCTCTATGACGGCAAGGTGGTGACCTCGCCGCTGAAGGGGACCATTCTCGACGGCATCACCCGCCGCTCGATTCTGACCCTGGTGAAAGAGCTTGGGCTTCAGGTCGAGGAACGGGCGCTTTCCGTCGATGAAATCCTCGAAGGCGCCGGTAACGGTCGTCTCAAGGAAGCGTTCGGTACCGGCACGGCGGCGGTGGTTTCCCCCGTCGGCCAGTTCACCTACCGCGACCGCACCGTGACCCTCGGCAACGGCCAGATGGGCGAGTTGACCGGCAAGCTCTACGACATGCTCACCGGTGTTCAGTACGGCAAACTTCCCGACCAGCACGGCTGGATCGAAATGATCTGATCTCCGCTCTCAGCGGCAACAAAAAAGCCTCCTTCCTTCCGGAAGGGGGCTTTTTTGTTGCCGGGAACGGGATGTCGCCGAAATGGACGGAAAGGGCATCGACGCCGAAAGACAAAATTACCAAGTAATAAAATACATTGAATGAGTAGATTGATTCAGGGCGGAAATGGGCTTGATCATCCTTCTGTGGGTTATTGTCAAGTCTTTTTATTGATAAATAAGTGAATAATAACAGTAACATAGATTGTTATTTCAGTTTCTTTTGAAGAAAAATTAGATAATTGGATATTTTCTTGCATTTGTTCCCTGTGCGTCCGGCCGATGGCCAAAGTGAGTTGTCGCCCACGCCCTATCGCCTGCACAGGAGATCCCGCCCATGTGTCGTATCGGAGCCATCAAGAGCCGTAACTACGTTCATCCCAGTCGCGCCCTGCTGCTCATGCAGTCGCAGCAGAAGGGGCACGACAACTCGGGTTTCGCCATGGTCATGCACGACCTCGGCGGCATTTTCGAGCCCTACAAACATCTGCCCACCCTCTCTCTGGCCTGCACCAACGAAGGGGTGCGTATCGCCGAGGACATGTTGCATGCCGCCGGTTTTCAGCGGGTCATGCAGTGGATGCCGGAGACGAACCCCCAGCCGGGTCTCGACATCAATGCCATGCCGAACTATGTCTTCCAGACTTACGATTATCCCAAGTTCTATAAAAAGGAAGATCAGAAAACCAAGGAAGACCTGCTGCTCGACATGCGTCTGAAGTTGCGCCGGGCGCTGGAGAGGGACGATCAGGGCTATGTCTATTCCTTCTGGCCCGACGTGGTCACCCTCAAGGAAATCGGCGATCCGAAGGACATTGGTACCTATTTCAATCTATGGGAACCGAATGATCGCTTCACCGCCAAGGTGATCACTGCCCAGTGCCGGCAGAACACCAACTACGATATCGTCCGCTATGCCGCCCATCCCTTCTTTCTGCAGGGGTACACGGCGCTGGCCAACGGCGAGAACACCTTCTATCTGAAGAACGTCGAATTCCAACGCAAGATGCACCGCGGCTATATCGGTTTCGAGTCCGATTCCCAGTGCTTTCTTTATAGTCTGCACTACGTGCATCGCCAGCTCGGCTGGCCGCTGTCCTATTACAAACATGTCATTACCCCGCTTTCCTTCGACGAAATCGCCACGCGGGATGACAAGGCGTCGCTGCTGGCCATCCGCCAGTCGCTCGCCCATCTGGAAATCAACGGTCCCAACACCATTATCGGCGTCCTCCCCGACAACACCCTGTTCACCTGTTGCGACACGAAGAAGCTGCGGCCGGTGGTGGTCGGGCGCAACGCCGATACGGTGGTGATTTCTTCGGAGGTGTGCGGGATCAATGAGATCCTTCCGGAGCGGGACTGGGAAAACGACATCTATCCCCACGAGCGCGAGACGGTGGTGATCGATAACAACCTGGAGGTACAGAGATGGAAACAGTAAAAGTCCAGGATGTCACATCCAACGATCTGCCCTGGGTCGTCCGTTACGACGCCTCCCGCTGCACCCTGTGCGGCTCCTGCGTGGCGGCCTGCTCCTTCCGGGCCATCGAAGCCAAGGTCGAGCGGCGGCGCATGGTCTTCTCGGAAGGGGATTTCCCCGAGCCGAAGCAGCGTTTCTCGGCGGTGCCGGTCATCCGGCAGGTGCGTAACATCAAGAACTACTGCCGCGGTTGCGGTATCTGCCATAAGGTTTGCCCCAACGACGCCATCGCCCCGGCCCGCAACCCCGACAGCCGGCATCCGATCCTCACCCGCTGCCTGGCCGGCGACTCGATCAAGCGCGGCGGCCGCAAGAACCTTGAAGCGGGTACCCGCACCCTCGATAAGCTGCGGGTCGGGCGCATCTCCCAGATGACCGACCCGAGCCTCGACGCCCAGCGCCACACCTTCGACCTGCTCGCCCCCTTCGGCCGCATCATGCCGCCGGGGAAACTCCCCTTCAAAATCGGGGTCGACGGCAAGCTGGAGCCGGACGGGCAGGCGCCGCCGGTGCGCTGGATCTACCCGGTCATCATCGGCGACATGTCCATCGGCGCTCTTTCCTGGCGCATGTGGGAAGCGGTCGCCATGGCCACCGCCTACCTTAACGAGGAATGCGGCCTGCCGGTGCGCATGTGCAGCGGCGAGGGTGGGGTGCCGGTGCGGCTGCTCAAGTCGAAATATCTGAAGTACATGATTTTGCAGATCGCTTCCGGCCACTTCGGCTGGAACCGGATCGCCAAGACCATGCCCTACATGATCGAGGACCCGGCCGGCATCCTGATCAAGATCGGCCAGGGCGCCAAGCCCGGTGACGGCGGCCTGCTCATGGCGCAGAAGGTGGCCGAGCACATCCAGGCCATCCGCGGCGTGCCCAAGGCCGACCTGCTCAGCCCGCCCAACCATCAGGGGCTGTACTCCATCGAGGAGAGCGTGCAGAAGATGTTCCTCTCCTTCAACGCGGCCTTCAAATTCCGTGTTCCGGTCGCCATCAAGGTGGCGGCCTCGGCGACCAGCGTTTCGGTTTTCAACAACCTGGTGCGTGACCCCTACAACATCGTCGGTGGCTTCTTCCTCGACGGCATTGATGGCGGCACCGGCGCGGCCCATGAGGTTTCCCTCGACCACACCGGCCACCCGATCGTCTCCAAGTTGCGCGACTGTTACCTGGCCGCCGTCTCCCAGGGACGCCAGGGACAGATTCCCCTGTGGGCGGCCGGCGGTCTCGGCCGCACCGGCGACTTGGCGGCGGACGCCTTCAAAATGATCGCCCTGGGCGCCAACGGCGTCTTCACCGGCAAGCTGATTTTGCAGATGGCCGGCTGCATCGGCAACGAGATGGGGCGCTGCAACGCCTGCAACACCGGGCTTTGCCCGGTCGGCATCACCACCCAGGAGCCCCAGTTGGCGCACCGCCTCGACGTCGATCGGGCGGCGCAGAACATCGTCAACTACTTCCTGGCCATGGATCAGGAGTTCAAGAAGCTGATGGCTCCCATCGGCAATTCGTCGCTGCCGGTTGGTCGCTCGGATGCCCTGGTGGCCGTTGATCGGGCGGTCGCCGAGCGACTCCAGATCCAGTACGTGTGTTAAGGAGGTTTCGATATGGCAGCCCAGATCAGCGGCTTCGATACAAATAACAAGCGGATTTCCACCCAGGCTCTGCTCCAGCAGATTTACCAGGCCCTGGAGGCGGGGGAGACCGAGTTTCAGGTACTTTCCTCGGGTCATCACGACATCGGCGGCCCCTTGTGGACCGAAGATGGCAAGCCCCTCAAATTCACCGTCAAGAATCCGGGGCAGCGGGTCGGCTCCTTCGGCCTCGACGGCACCGAAATCGTGGTCGAGGGCTCGGCTCCGGCCGATGCCGGCTGGCTTAACGCCGGCGCCACCCTGACCATCAAAGGGGACGGCGGCGACACCACCGCCCACTGCGCCGCCAGCGGTAAGATCTATGTCGCCGGGCGGGTCGGCACCCGTAGCGGCTCGCTGATGAAGCACGACCCCGCCTACGAGCCCCCGGAATTCTGGATTCTCAAGAATACCGGCTCCTTCTCTTTCGAGTTCATGGGCGGCGGTATCGCCGTTGTTTGCGGTTACGGTCGCGAAGATCTCGACTCGGTACTCGGCAATCGCAGTTGCGTAGGCATGGTCGGTGGCACCATTTACGTGCGCGGTCCGGTGGGCGGGCTTTCCGACGACGTCTGGCTGCTCGATCTCGACGACGCCGACCGGGGGTTCCTCGCCGAGCAGATGCCGGTTTTTCTCGATAAAATTGGTCGTTCCGAAATCCTCGGCAAGCTCACCGACTTCTCCGAGTGGAAGAAGATCGTCGCCAAGACCCTGGAAGAGCGCAAGCATCACGGTCGCCCGACCATGCGCGAATTCCGACTCAACAAGTGGGTCGAAGGGAGCATCTTCGGTGACGTGCTGCGGGACGATTACGACAAGGTCGCCGGGCTGGTCAACACCGGCGACGACCGTCTCAAAATCCCCCATTGGCAGGACAAGCGTTACGCCGCCCCTTGCCAGGCCACCTGCCCCTCGGCGATCCCGACCCAGGACCGCATCAACCTGCTGCGCCAGGGGAAAATCCAGGAATCCCTCGAACTGGTGCTGCAGTATTCCCCCTTTCCGGGGAGCGTCTGCGGCGAGGTCTGCCCCAATCTGTGCATGGACGCCTGTACCCGCCAGTTCCTCGACCACCCGGTGGCGATGAAGGAACTCGGCCGGCTGTCCCTCGACGCCGCCTCGCCGCCCCCCAAGGCCGACAGCGGCAAAAAGGTGGCGGTTATCGGTGGCGGTCCCGGCGGCCTGTCGGCGGCCTGGAAGCTGCGCCTGCTCGGGCATCGGGTTACCGTCTACGAAGCCGATAAAGAAGTCGGCGGCAAGCTGATGCAGGTCATTCCCGACGAGCGCCTGCCGCGCACCCTGCTGCGCACCGAGATCGACCGCATCAAGCAACTGGGGGTCGACATCCGCGTCAACACCCCGGTCGACCCGGCGCTATTCGCAACGATCCGCAGCGAGAATGCCGCCGTGATCATCGCTTCCGGCGCACATAACCCGGTGGTGATTCCTTTCCCCGGCCACGAACGGATGCTCAAGGGGATCGACTTTCTCAAGGAGGTCAACGCGGGACTCAACCCCAAGGTGGGCGAGCGGGTGGTGGTCATCGGCGCCGGCAACGCCGGCATGGACGTCTGTCTCGGCGCCTACGCCATGGGCGCCAAGAAGGTCGTCGCCATTGACGTGCAGCGCCCGGCGGCCTACAAGCACGAAATCGAGCATGTCAAAGCTCTGGGCGGCGAGATCATCTGGCCTTTCTTCACCGAGAAGATCACCGAAAAGGGGGTGATCGGTAAGGACGGCCGCCTGATCGAGGCCGACACCGTGATTATTGCCATCGGCGAGCGCCCCGACCTCTCCTATGTTCCCCGCGAGTGGCTCACCGACAAGGGGATGATGGATGTCGACGGCTGCTGGCAGGCGGTGAAAGCCCCCGGCGTCTTCGCCATCGGCGACACCATCAAGC
>DIVU01000258.1 GCA_002423365.1 Desulfuromonadaceae bacterium UBA6124
CATCTGGTCTTTTCCACCCTGCACACCAACAACGCCCCGGAAACCATCGTCCGACTCATCGAGATGGGGGAGGATCCCATCAACTTCGCCGACGCCATGCTCGGCATCATCGCCCAACGCCTGGTGCGTCGCCTGTGCACCCAGTGCAAGATCCCCTATCACCCCAGCCCAGAAGAATACGAACAGCTGGTGGAATCCTACGGGCGGGAATATTTCGAACGCCACGGCATGCCGGGCTACGACGACAAGTTGCTGCTGCAGCGGGCCAAAGGCTGCCCGGCCTGCGACGGCTTCGGCTACAGCGGGCGCATCGCCATCCAGGAATTGCTGGTCAACTCCCCCGCCGTCCGCCTCGCCATCCGCCAGCGCTCGGGGGCGGATATCATCGAGCAGGTCGCCCGCGACGAAGGCATGGTGACCCTGCGCCAGGACGGCATCGAAAAGGTCTTCCACGGCATCACCGACTTCAACCAGGTCAATATGGTCTGCCTCTGAGCGCCACCTTTCGGCATCGGCGCCAACGAAGAACGGGCCGGCTCCCTTTTGGGAACCGGCCCGTTGACGTTTGCATTTCACGCCCCGAAAGGGGCTTTTTTATCAGCCGCTTAGCCGATAACCACGAGCAGATCGCCCTGCTGCACCTGATCCCCCTCCTTGAAGAGGACTTCCTTGACCACACCGTCTTCCTTGGCCTTGACGTTGGTCTCCATCTTCATCGCTTCGGTGGAAAGGAGGGTCTCACCGGCCTTGACCTCGTCGCCGACATTCACCAGCAGCTTGAAGATCTTGCCCGGCATGGGCGCGCCGACCTGCTTGGCGTCGTCGGGATCGGCCTTGCGGTGCTCGGCGACATCGGATTCGACGGCGAGATCCTTGACCATCACCTGACGGGGCTCGCCGTTGAGCTCGAAGTAGATATGCCGGGTGCCATCGGGGTGCAGATTACCGACGGCATTGAGCTTGATGATCAACGTCTTGCCCGACTCGATCTCGAAGGTCGTTTCATCCCCCACTTCCAGCCCGTAGAAGAAGACCGGGGTCGGAACCTTGGACAGATCGCTGTATTCCTGACGCTCACGATCGAATGTTTCGAAGACGCCGGGATAGAGAACCGCCGAGAGCACTTCCCGCTCGCTGATCGGATGGCCGAGCTTTTTCTCCACTTCGGCCTTTTTGGCGGCGAAATCGACCGGCTCCAGCAGTTCGCCGGGGCGGCAGGTCAGGGGCTTCTCGTCCTTGAGGATGATCTTCTGCAANNGTGTAGTCCATCCCCCGCGCGAAAACATCCTCCGGCTCCAGGTTGTTCTGGATCATGAACATGGCCATGTCGCCGACGATCTTCGACGAGGGGGTGACTTTGATCACATCGCCGAACATGTCGTTGACCTTGCGGTACATCTCCTTGCACTCTTCCCAGCGGTGGCCGAGCCCCAGACCTTCGACCTGCGGCTTGTAGTTGGAGTACTGGCCGCCGGGGATTTCGTGATGATAGACCTGGGCGGTGCCGCTGCGCAGCTCCGACTCGAAGGGGGCGTAGTAGGTCCGTACCGTCTCCCAGTAGTTGGCCAGTTGCTGAATCCCCTGCTGGTCGAGACGGGGATCCCAGATCGTCCCTTCCAGGGCGGACAGCAGGGCGTTCATGTTCGGCTGGGCGGTCAGGCCCGAAACCGAGGAGAGCGCCACATCGACGATGTCGACCCCGGCCTGGGCGGCCATCATCAGCATCGCCCCGCCATTGCTGGAGGTATCGTGGGTGTGCAGATGGATGGGAATGCCGATCTCGTTCTTCAGAGCGCGAATCAGTTTTTCGGCGGCGAAAGGCTTGAGCAGGCCGGCCATATCCTTGATCGCCAGGATGTGGGCGCCCATCGACTCCAGCTCCTTGGCCAGATCGACGTAGTACTTGAGGGGATACTTGTCCCGCTTGGGATCGAGAATATCCCCGGTGTAGCACATGGCCGCTTCGCAGATGGCGTTGTTCTTGCGCACCGCGTCCATGGCCACTTTCATTCCCTTGGTCCAGTTCAGGGAGTCGAAAACGCGGAAGACGTCGATGCCGCTCTCCGCCGCCTTGGCGACGAACTCCTCGACGACGTTATCGGGATAGTTGGTATAGCCGACGGCGTTGGAGCCGCGCAGCAGCATCTGGAAGAGGATGTTGGGAATCTTGGTGCGCAAGCGGTCGAGGCGCTCCCAGGGATCTTCCTTGAGGAACCGCATGGAAACGTCGAAGGTGGCGCCCCCCCACATCTCCAGGGAGAAGAGCCCGCCGCCGAGATAGCTGGTGGCTTCGGCGATGCGCTCCAGATCGTAGGTACGGAAGCGGGTCGCCATCAGCGACTGATGGGCGTCACGCATGGTGGTATCGGTGATGAGCAGCTTGCGCTCCTTGAGCGCCCACTGGGCCAGCCCCTCCGGCCCTTTTTCCAGCAGGATGTCGCGGCTCCCCCGGGGCCGCACGGCGTTGTAGGGAATATCGGGGATATCGGCCTCGCGCAGGTCGGTGGAACGCAACGGCTGCTTGATACCGGGATAGCCGTTGACCACCGTATGCCCCATGAACTTGAGCAGTTTGTTGGCGCGGTCCTTCTTCTCACGGATTTTGAAGAGTTCCGGATTGGCGTCGAGATAGGAGGTATCGCACAGTCCGTCGAGAAAAATCCCGTGGGTGATGACATTTTCCAGAAAGCCGATATTGGTCTTCACCCCGCGGATACGGAACTCCTGCAGGGCGCGATGCATGGAGCGGGCCGCCGTGTGGAAGTTCAGCCCCCAGGTGGTGATCTTCACCAGCAGCGAATCGTAGTGGGGGGTGATGCGGGAACCCGAATAGGCATTGCCGGCGTCGAGGCGCACGCCGAAGCCGGCGGGGCTGCGGTAGACCTTGAGGGTGCCGAAATCGGGGGCGAAATTGTTGGCGGGATCCTCGGTGGTGACCCGGCACTGGATGGCGTGGCCGCGCAG
>DIVU01000076.1 GCA_002423365.1 Desulfuromonadaceae bacterium UBA6124
ACAAAGGGGTCGGCCCGGAAACTGCCGACTCCATCCTGCTCTACGCCGGCGGGCTGCCTTCATTCGTGGTCGACGCCTACACCCGCCGCCTCTTCGGCCGCCTCGGCCTGTTCGACCCGACCGCCCCCTACGAAACCATCCGCATCTTCTTCATGGAACGCCTCCCCGCCGACCCCGACCTCTTCAACGAGTACCACGCCCTCATCGTCGAACAGTGCAAACAGCTCTGCCGCAAACGCAAGCCCCTCTGCGCCGACTGCCCGTTGCAGGAAATCTGCCCCTTCGGCAACCCCCAACAGTAAAAAACCCCCTCCGTGTCAAGGAGGGGGTAGAGTGTGGTTTTTTCTTCCCGGAGCAGGAAAAGGGTCAGGGTTGCGCCTTGGCGTAGGTATCGATGAGATAACGGGCGATGCTGCGTTTGGGGGGAAGCAGCGGCAGGGCGTCGACGGGGAACCAGCGGGCATCCTCCAGCTCCTTGGTTTCGATGACGATGTCCCCGCCGTCGTAGTCGGCAACGTACCCGGCCATCAGCTGGCTGGGGAAGGGCCAGGACTGGCTGCCGACGTAGCGCAGATTTTTGATGCGGATACCGGTTTCTTCCAGAACTTCCCGCACCACCGCCTCCTCCAGACATTCACCCATGTCGAGAAAGCCCGCCACCAGCCCGTAGCGTCCCGCCACCCATTCGGCCTTGCGCACCAGCAGCACCTCGTCATTGCGGCGCACCACAACGATAACGCAGGGATGAATGTGGGGAAAATGGAGGGCGCCGCAGGCGCGGCACTTCTTCCCCCACTCCCCCGGCAGCCGCTCCTGTTCGCCGCCGCAGCGGGAACAGCGGGCGCTGTTCTTGTCCCAATAAAGCTGCTGCGCGGCCAAGGCGCCGAGAGAGAGAAGTTCGATGGAAAGCCGGGGCTCGGCCGCTTGCAGACTCTCCGGCGCAAGCCCTTCCGGGAGAGCGGCGGAGCGGGAGACGGCCAGCGCCCGGCAGGGCCGTCCCTGCCGGCGCCCGAGATAGATCGCACCCGAAGGATCGAGCCCGGTCGGCAAGGACGCGGGCAACTCCAGATCGGTCAGCAACAGCTCGGAACCGCGCAGCAGCAGCCAGAAACCTTCGCCGCCGGGATCGGCGTCGGGCGATTCCCGGTCCAAACAAGCTTGCAGGGCTTCGTTGTTGAAGGGGAGATGCAGGGGGGAGGGATAAAACTCGGGGAGCGGCGACATGATCTTCTTCTTTCGGATTCAGCGCACGGCCTGACGTCCCTGCCAAAGGAGCAGGGCCAGCTGGGTCTTGCCGTCGGGGATCTCTCCCCGGGCGACCATGGCCAAGGCCTCCTCCAGGGGGAGCGGCAGCACTTCGATGTATTCGTCCGGCTCCAGCGCCTGGGGGACGGAACTCAGACCGGTGGCAACGAAAAGATGGATGCGCTCGTCGCAGAAGCCGACCGCCGGGAGCATCTCGCCGAGCTTCTCGACTTGGCCGGCGCGATAACCGACCTCCTCCACCAGCTCCCGCCGCACGCAGGCTTCGGGGGATTCGTTCGGTTCCAGACGTCCGGCGGGGATTTCCAGCAGCATCCCGTTCAGGGCCGGGCGAAACTGGCGGATCAGCACCACCCGCCCGTCGTCGAGAAGTGGCAGCACGGCGGCGCCGCCGGGATGATGCAGCACCTCGAACTCGGCGCAACGACCATTGGGGAGGCGGTGCTCCTCGATGGCCAGGGCGACGATGCGCCCGTCGAAAATTTTCCGTTCGGCGATTTTCATGACGGGACCATAGCAGGGGACGAGGATGGACGGCAAGGGGAAATCGGGTCAGGAGGAGCGGGGACCGGGCATTACCAGCACCAGTTCGCCGGAGACGACACGAAAGGAGAGGGGCAGTTCGCCGTGGTCATCGCCGTCGATCTGCACCGCCACCCCATTCCCCCGCACCGTCAGTTCACGGGCCTTGAAGAGACGCGCCCCGGACGGTTCCAGGGGAAGGTGCAGGACCATGCGCAGCAGGGCGTGGAGCAGGGACCAGCGTCCCGGCTTCTGCAACAGGCAGACTTCGAAGACGTCGTCGGTCAGGGAGGCGCCGGGGGTCAGGGAAAAGCGTCCGCCGTAGAGGCGGCCATTGCCGATGACGACGGTGTGACCGGTGAGATGCGATCCGTCTTCAAGCTCCACGTCGATCGCCGGAAAGGGCGGCCCGAAAAAGACCCGCAGGGCGCTGACGACATAGGCGAGCTTGCCGAGACGGCGCTTGAGACGCAGATCGACCCGCCTCACCACCTCGGCGTCGAATCCGGCGCCGGCCATGAGCAGAAAGCGCGACTCCCCCGCCAGCCCCAGGCTGACCGGGGTCGGGGCGCCGTTCAGGGCGATGCGGCAGGCACCGGGAATATCCAGAGGAATTCCCGCCTCCAGAGCAAAGACGTTGGTCGTTCCCAGCGGGATGAAGGCCAGAGGAATGGCCGAGGGCGCCAGGCCATTGATGACTTCGTTAAGGGTGCCGTCGCCACCGGCGGCGACGAGCAGATCGACGGCGCCGGTCTGCGCCTCGCGGGCGAAACGGGCGGCGTCTCCCCGGGCGCCGGTGAGTCGCAGCTCGACCTGGTCGCCCCTGGCGGCGAGACATTCCCGGGCCTGATGAATCTTGGCCAGGGCGTCGCCCCCGGCCACGGGATTGGCGATCAGCAAGATGCGCCGGGGGGAGGGACATTCATCGGTCATCGGCAAGAATCCTTGGACGATTTAAAAGGGGTGACGCCGAGCGATTCCTCGGCAGATCGGCGCGAACCCGGTCAGTTCGCCGCCGCGCCCACCGAAACCGGCTTGCTCTGTACCAGCTGCGGAACATTCCCGTCGGGAAGACCGAGGCTACGGCCGCGCAGCGACAGGATACCGGTCTGCACGTAGGCCAGCAAGCGCTTTTCCATCTCTTTGGCCAACGTTTTCTCGGCCCGATAGAGATCCTCGCTGCCGACGGGGGGAAAGCCCAGATCATAACGGTAGAGTTGGGGCTTCTCCTTGGGCGCGACCAGCAGCAGCCGGTTCCCCTCGATGAGGGCCACCAGTTCCTCGCCACCGGAAGGCTTGATCACGGCGAAACCTTCGTCTTGCAAGGTCGGTGAAAAGAGATTTCGCCCCCAGCCCTGATGCGGCGCATTCACGCCGAGCAGCCCGAGAACGCTCGGGCCGATGTCGACCTGACTGGCCACCGTCTGCCTCCGCTCCCCCGGCTCGCCGAGCAATCCCGGGGCATAGAACAGGAGCGGCACGTGAAAGCGGCCCAGGGCCATGGGCGTGATCATCGGCGGATAGCCGAAGCCGTGATCGCCGGTAACGACGAACAGGGTGTCCTTGAAATAGTCCTCCTGTTCTGCCATGCGGAAGAACTCCCCCAGCGCCCAGTCGGCATAACGCATGCCGTTATAACGCCCTTCGTAGGCGTCGCCGCTCAGAATCCGCTCAAAGGGCAAGGGCGCCGGCAGATTGAATGGCGCATGGTTGGAAAGGGTCAGAATGCTGCCGAAGAAGGGGCCTTGGGCCGCCATTTCCCTGAATTCCTGATTGGCCCGGGCGTAGACGTCGTAGTCCGAGACCCCCCAGACCGGATCGACAAAGTTTGGGTCGACGTAATCGTTGGTGCCGACGAAGCGATTGAAGCCGTGCTGACGCAGAAAGCCCTCCTTGTTGTCCCAGGAAAGGAGCCCGTTGTAGAGAAAGATCGACTCGTAGCCGCGCCGGTGCAACAAAGTCGGCAAGCCGGAAAATTCCTGGTTGGCCTCCATCATTTTCATCAGATATTCGTAGCCGGGCAAATTGGGGAAAGAGGTCAGCGTCGCGTAGACCCCCTGGTGGGTGTGGGTGCCGTTGGAAAAGGCCCGCTCGAAGAGGATGCCCCCTTCCGCCAGCCGGTCGAACTCGGGGGTCAATGGCCGGTCGGCCCCCAGGGCGCCGACGAAGCGGGCGGAAAAGCTCTCCATGAGAATCACCACCACGTTGAGCGGCCGCCCGTCCCCCAAGGGCGCAGCGAGGCGTTCGGCGCGCAACAACGGATGCTGCTCATCCGCCAGCGACATCTCGCCGGGCAGCGCCAGCATCGCACGGCTGGTGGCCAACGCCTCGTCGGTGGGAAGCGACTTGGCCCAGAAGGCCTGCTTGCTGTAGATCTTGTCCCAGCCGCTACGGCCCAGGGTGAAGAGGCCATTGAGCGCCAGATGATTGGCGAAGGTCGACTCGGAGAAAAAAGCGTCCCCCCAACGCAAGGGCTCGCCGGTGATGCCGCCGCGCAGGATCACGATCATCAACGCCAGGGTCAGGGTCGTACCCATGATCCGTAGCAAGGACTGCCGCAGGGTGGCGGCCGACGGGGCGGGCCGGAGATGGCGCCACGTCAGGAAACGCAGGCCCAGGCCCCAAAAGACAGCCAGCAGCAGCCAGATCAGGGTATAATGCACCACCGGATAACCCTCCCAAACCATCTCCCCAACAATTTGGGGATGACTGAGATATTCGTAAACCAGGGCGTTGTACCGGCTTTCAAATTCCCCATAGAATTCCGCCTCGGAAATCCCGAGCAGAAGCAGAGAAGCGGTCAGAACTCCGAAACCGAAAACGATCCGCCCGCGCCACCGCTGCGACAGCCCGACCAGCAACAGAAAGAGGGGAATGAGCAGATACGAAGCAACCGCCAGGTCGAAGCGCGCGCCGACCAGAAAACTTTTCAGCAACTCGCCGGTCGCCACCCCTTCCGCCAGGTTAGTGTTACGCACCAGCAGCACCAGGCGCAGGGCTGCGAAAAGCCCCGTCAGCAGCAAATAAAGCCCGGCGATGAAGCGAACCTCGCCGGAAAAAAGTCGAGAAATTTCTTTCAGCAATCTCGCCATGGAAAAACGTTCCCTTCACGCATCATTCCCGCCTTTTCGGCAGGGCGGAACCCTGATCAAAAAAATGGGGCCTTTAAACAATTTAAAGGCCCCGGAGGCAAATGTGCGAGCGTGTTAGGCTCTTATTTATAGATAAAGCAACATGTCTGCCAAAGTCAGAATTGGCTGAAATCCTTACAAAAAGACTCTTGCGCTCGTTCGCGCACGTACAAATTTTTCAACCCAACCCCGCCTTCGGAAAGCCCGCCGCCGAAAATTTGTACTCCCATTCCCCACTCGTCACTCGTCACTCGTCATCCCGTACTTCTTCAACTTGTACTGCAAATTGCTGCGGCTGACACCGAGCAGCTCGGCGGCCTGGGCCTGCACCCCCCGGGCGCGGACCA
>DIVU01000273.1 GCA_002423365.1 Desulfuromonadaceae bacterium UBA6124
CATCGGGTCACCCTGACCCTGCGCCCCGATGACGGTTTGCAAGCCCGCCAGGACCAGGCAATCACTGCGCACCTTGAAGAGTTGCGTTGCCAACTCGACGCGCACAGGATCGAAGAAATCCGTTACCAGGCCCGGGAATTGCGCGAGGCCCAGGAAGCGGAGGATGATCTCTCTTGCCTGCCGACGTTGGAGCTCAGCGACATCCCGCCGACCGAGCCGGCGGTCGACTACAGGCAAACCCTGGTCGACGAGCGCCCGGTTTACTGGTTCGACCAGCCGACCAACGGCATCGGTTACATCACTCTGCACTTCCACATCGGCGGCCTTTCCGAAGAACACCTGGCCTTGGTGCCGGTCTTCTGCACCCTGCTCGGCCAGATCGGCGCCGCCGGCTACAGCTATGCGGAAATGGCCGAGCGCATGGAGGCGGCGACCGGCGGCATTCACGCCCGCGCCACCATTCTCGACGCCCCCGAAAGCCTGGCCGCCAGCCGCGACCTTCTCGCCCTCAAAGGCAAGGCCTTGATCCGCAACCAGGAAAAGCTCTTCGAGATTCTCGGCGATCTCTGCCGCGCCCCCGACTTCACCGATCATAAGCGCCTGCATACGGTGCTCAACCAGGTCCGGACGTCGTTGGAAAACTCCATTCCCGGCTCCGGTCACAGCTATGCCGCCCGTTCCGCGGCCGGTGGCCTGACCCCGGCGGCCCGCCTGCGGGAAGCCTGGAGCGGCCTGGAGCAGCTCCAGCTTATCAAAGGCCTGGCCGCGAAAAGTCCCGGGGAGCTCGCTGGCTTCGCCGAAAGCATGGCAGAGATGGCCGGACAGCTTCTCTGCCGGTGGCGCCTCTCCTGCGCCGTCACCGGCGAGCAGGGACATTTTGCCGAGATTTCTCCTATCCTGGAACGATTCCTGACGCAGCTGCCGGTCGGCGAAACTCCGTCTGCACAAGTTCCGCAATATTTCGCCCCCCATGTCCGGAACATCGGCTGGTCGACCTCGGTACCGGTGAATTACGTCAGTCGGGTTTTCCGTGCCGTCCCCTATTCCCATCCGGACAGCGCGGCCCTGATGGTCCTGGCGAAGCTGCTGCGCGCCGGCTATCTCCATCGGGAAATCCGCGAAAAAGGCGGCGCTTATGGCGGCCTCGCCAACTACGGCGCCGAAGGCGGCATCTTTTCCTTCCTTTCCTATCGCGACCCGCATCTGACCCGCACTCTGCAAGTTTACGATGACGCCGTGGACTGGGCCGTCGCCGGACGCTTCGACGATGAGCAGATCAAGGAGGGGATTCTCTCCATCTTCGCCGATCTCGACCGTCCGCTCTCGCCGGGGGGACGGGGAAACCAGGAATTCGCCAACATCGAACAGGGGTTGACCCTGGAGATGCGTAACGCCCTGCGCCGCCGAATCCTGGCCGTCGACCGGGAAACTCTGTGCCGGACCGCTGCCCGCTACCTCTCCCGGGAAAAGCGCCTCAGCGCCGTCGGTGTCATCGCCGGGGAAACAGCCCTGCGCCAAGCGAACCAGGAGCTCGGCGCAGATTTTCTCCACATCGAAACAATCTGATCAGGGCCTTACGGCCGCCGCAACAAAAAGCCCCCTCGAGACAGCCGGCTGTCTCGAGGGGGCTTTGCTGTGGTGATGGGGAAAATACGGCGTTTCTATTCGGCGTAACGGATCGTCATAACCGGGATGGCGGACTTGCGTACCACCTTCTCGGCGGTGCTGCCGAAAAGCACATGATCAAGGCCGGTGCGGCCGTGGGTGCCCATGATAATCAGGTCGGCGGACTGTTCCTCGGCCTTCTTGATGATTTCGTCATAGGGGATACCCGGCAGCAGGAAGGTTTCGTAGTTGCCGTAGTCACCGAGCTGCTCGCGGCAGAATTTTTCCATCATCTTCTTGGCCCCCTCCTCGATCTCCTGCTCCAGCTTCTCGAAGGAGATATGCGGGACATAGAAGCCCCGCAGATCGACGGGCTCGTTGATAATGTGGACAATGAGCAGGCGGGCCTGATATTTCCGGGTCAGGGACAGGGCATACTGGAACGCGTAATCGGAACTCTGGGAAAAATCGAGAGCGAAAAGGATGGTTTTAAAATCTTTCATGTTCAGGCACTCCTTGGAGATTGGCCGTGAAGGCGTTAGCAGAGGTGGACGCCCCGGTCGAAGATCTTGTCCATCACCGACTTGAGAACATCGAGCTTGATCGGCTTGTGCAGGTATTCGAAGGCTCCCAGATTCATGGCTTCAAGATAGGATTCGACCTCACCGTAGGCGGTGATCATGATCACGTAAATACTCGGGTGGCGGCGGCTGAGCTCCTGCAGAAAGGCCAGGCCGTTCATATGCGGCATCTTGATGTCGCTGATCACCAGGTTCACCCGCTTACCGCGCAGATACTCCAAGGCCTCGCAGCCATCGGCGACGCTGTCCACCTCGTAGCCTTCCTGGGCCAAGAGCTTGGTCAGCCCGATCCGGGCATTTTCCTCGTCGTCGACGATCAATATTTTTTCTCGCCCTGCCCCCACGCGGGATCTCCTTTAACAAACATTGACTTAAAACGTATCACAGGCTCAACGCCTGTCAAGCAAGCCACTCTTGGCGGAAGACGGGATAATGATTGGATTTTCGCTAAATTGAAGGGGGAATCGAGGGGATAAAAGCGAGGCTCGAAAGAGCCTCAGGACTGTTGCCAGAGGCTCATCAATCGATGCCCCAGATCAAGCAGGCGCTTTGCGCCGTCGGAACCAGCGCGCAGCACCTCGTCGTGGGAGAGGGGACCGGCAGAGAGACCGGCTGCGAGATTGGCGATCAGGCTCAGGCCGATGACCTCCATGCTGAGATAGCGCCCCATGATCGCTTCCGGGACCGTGGACATGGAGACCACATCGGCGCCGAGCCGTTGCAGCATACGGATTTCCGCCGGAGTTTCGTAGGAAGGGCCGGGCAACGCGGCGAGCACGCCGCGATGCAGAGCGATGCCCTTTTCCTGCATCTGTTCGCGCAGCGGAGGATAAAAGTCTTGTCGATAAAGCCTACAAAGATCGACGAAAGGATGGAGGGGTTCGCCGCGCAGAGGATTGTCCCCAAGCAGGTTGAGATGATCCTCCAGGTACATGAAATCGCCGACCTGAAAGGCCGGATTGATCCCACCGACCGCATTGGTCAAGAGCAGACGCCGACAGCCAAGGGCGGCGGCGAGGCGCACCGGCAGGGCCACCTGGCGAGCATCGAAGCCCTGGTAGAGATGGTAGCGCCCTTGAAAAAAGAGAACCTTCCAGCCCTGGAACCGGCCGGACACCAACCGCCCGGCGTGCCCTTCGATGCGCACGTGGGAGAAGCCCGGGATCTCTCGATAGTCCACATAAACCGCGGACTCGGCCTGATCGGCCAACGACCCCCAGCCCGAGCCGAGAATCACCGCCAGATCGAAAGCATCCTCGCCGAAACGCTGGGCAAGGACCCCGGCGCTCGCTTCCTCTTCCCAAGCCATACTCAATCCTCCAGCAGTTTCTTCACCCGCTCCAGCAACTGTTCGGGCTTGAAGGACTTGCCGATAAAATCGTCGGCGCCCCCCCGATAGACCTCGCCAATCTCCTCACTTTTGCGAAAGACACCGCTCATGGCCAACAGCCGCACCTTGCTCAGGGCCTCGTCTTGGCGGACCTCGCGGATCAACTCGTAGCCGTTTTTCTTCGGCAAATTGAGATCGAGCAGCACCAGATTCGGCCGCGCTTCCCGAATGATGCGCAACGCCTCCTCGCCGTCTCCGGCAAAGAGAAAATCCACCTCCAGCACCTTGAGGATATCCCCCGTCAGTTCCCGAAAGAAGCGGGCATCATCGACGATCAGGCACTTTTTTCGGGGAACGGGGGACGCGGTGGCAACATCCTCGACGGCGTCCGCCAGATCGACACGGAAGACGTGGCCGCAGCCGGGGCATTTGATCCGCGGTGCCTGGTTGCTGGCGCGAGCCGGGTCGAAACGGTAGCTGGCCTGACAATTCGGGCAGGCAATACGCATGGTTAATCTCCCCCGCCTCCGGCATCGCCACGAAGCGTCAGTTCGCTCCGTCCACGCAGATCAAGCGGGCGGTCGGCAAGCCAAAGGTCGATGCTCTCCGGTCGGTCGACCTGCAGACGCAGGGACTTCTCCGCATGCCAACTGATGCTGCTCCCCCCGGCAAGGACATATTTGCGGGGTGGCAAATTGTCGATCCAGATCTCCAGGGCGACCCGTTCCCGGGTCTCGACCCGCAACACCCCACCGGCGGCTGGGAGAATTTCCGGATCGGCCGTCAGCGTCTCGACCGGAGGCGCGGACGGGGCCTCTGCGGCCGGTTGCGCCGCCGCAGTATCGACCGACAACGCCGGAGCCTCCTCGGGAGGAGAAACGGTCGCGGGCTCCGGCGCGGCGCTTTCCTTGGCGACCGGGATTGGGGGTTGGCTCTCCGTCACCGGCCCAGCCTGCCGAACCTCGGTGCCGGGCGAATGCCAGGGTCCATGGCGCCAAGCGAGGAAGGCGAGCCCTGCCAGCGAAAGAACCGCGACGAAAGCGATCGCGAGTCGCCGAAGAGGCAAACGCGGACGGGTCGGCTGGGCAAGGAAGGGGTCGGCAACCAGGGGAGGAATTTCGGTAAAACCGGAATCCGCGCCGATCCGGCTGCGAAGCTCCGCCATCAGTTCAGCGGCGGGCAGACCCAGAGCCTCGGCATAGCTCTTCAGGAAACCGAAGAGGTATGCATCGCCGGGGAACCCGTCGAACCGGTCCTCTTCCAGGGACTGTAAAAAAGAGAGGCGAACCCGGGTCCTACTCTCCAGTTCAGGCAGGGTCAAGCCAAGTTCTTCCCGGCGCTGTCGAAGTCGGGCGCCGACACTGGGGCGTTCGGAATCACTCATGATTTATTTCAACACCTCAATATAGCTTTTAGCGAGAGGGGCTTCCTCGGAAGTCGGAGCCAGCCGCAGCACTTCCTCAAAGGCCGCGAGGGCCTCGGTCTTCTGTCCGTTCTTCATGTGGGCCAGCCCCAACTTGTAGCGAACTTCGGGCACAGTGGGAGCCAATTCGACGGCCTTGCGTAAGGCGGCAACCGCCAGATCCCATTTTTCCAGAGCGTGATAGGCCTCACCCAGGCGAAAGTGGGCGAGGGCGAAATTCGGATTGTCCTTGAGGGCCTCCTGGAAGGCACCCACCGCGTCGAGATACTCCCCCTTCTGCATGTAGGCAAAGCCGATTCCCGTGTGCGCCCGTTCCGGCTGGCCAAAGAGCAGATTGCCGGTCGCCAGGCGGAAGTATTTGATGGCGTCATCCCAGCGCTGCATGTCGAGATAGAGGGCGGCCAAGTTATTCTGGTGCTCGGGCGAATTCCCGCCCAAGGCCAAAGCTTTCAGATAGTGTTTTTCCGCCTCGGGGTAAGCTTTCTTGAATTGATAGGCCAAGGCCAGGCCGTTCTGATAGTCGGCATTCTGCGGGTTGGCCTCGACCGCCTGGAGAAATTCTTTCAGGGCCTCGGTCAGCTGCTGCTGGCGAAAATGGGAAAGGCCCATGATGTAGTGGGATTCCCCTTTGGGGGGCTTCTTCTCCGAAGAACCGCACCCGGCGGAGATCGCCAAGGTACTCGCCAAAAACAGCATGAGCAACGGTTTCAACACACATACCTCCCGGTGGCCCGAAAACCACATTCCGGTAAAAGATCAAAGGGTCGCCAATAGGCGGCCGAGTGCCGCCAAGGCCCGCTCCCGACCATTGCCGGCACGGGTGCCGCCGACGACGCCAATCCGATCCGGGGGCACAGAAACCGTCCCCTCGACAAGACCGCCACCGAACAACGGCAGAGACTGCCACAACTGCTGCCGGTCCGGTCCGGTCAGCAGATGGATTTCACTATCGTCGAAAAGAAAGCCCAGGGATTCGGCGAAGCGCAGACCGGCGAGGCGCTGCTCCTCGACCCCGAGGGTGGAACCGCTCTCCAGGTCATCCCGGTAAAAGGCGAGCCGGCGATTTTCGCGAAGATGGAAGACCACCGCGACCCGCGCCCCCTGGGTGGCGGCATAGACGCAGACATAGGCCTCGGCCTGCTGAGCCTGAAGTCCCGGCAAGGCGACCTGAACGTCCCCCAGGGAACGATGCAGACGCAGTACCCGTTCGGCTGAGAGCGCCAGACGCAGGGTATTCCGGTCCCATTGGAACATGGTTGTACCTCCGAATCAGTCTTCCGGGGAAAAATCCGTGAGCAGGCGGAACTGCCGGAAGCGCTCATGCACCTGATCAATGTCGAGGGTTTTCAGGCGATTCAGGCTGAAATCTTCGACGTTGAAAGAGGCCATGATCGAGCCGAAAATGATCGCCTGGCGGATGTTGGCGTCGGCCAGGTTGCGGGTCGAGGCGAGATAGCCCATGAAACCTCCGGCAAAGGTGTCGCCGGCCCCGGTGGGATCGAAAACGGTCTCCAGGGGATAGGCCGGAGCCGTGAAAATACTGTGTTCGGTGAACATGATCACCCCGTATTCCCCGCGCTTGACCACCAGAGTTTTCGGCCCCATGGCCAAAATCGCCCGCGCCGCCTTGACCAGATTGGCTTCCCCGGCGAGTTGGCGGGACTCTCCTTCGTTGATCACCAGCAGATCGACGTGCCGCAGGGTTTTGAGCAGCGCCTCCCGCTTCCCGGAGATCCAGAAGTTCATGGTGTCGCAGGCAACCAGCCGGGGCCGTTTCACCTGCTTGAGCACTTCCATCTGCAATTCGGGGTCGATGTTGGCGAGGAAGACATATTCGGCCTCCTCGTAGCCGGCGGGCAGTTCGGGGCGGAAGGTTTCAAAGACGTTGAGCTGGGTATCGAGGGTCTGCGCCTCGTTGAGATCGAAGCCGTAACGCCCCTTCCAGCGGAAGGTCCGCCCCGGGGCGGTACGCAGGCCGCGCAGGTCGATCTCGCGGGATTCGAGAAAGCGGCGGTGCTCGTCGGGAAAATCCTCGCCGACCACGGCCACCAGCTGAACATCGGTGAAAAAGCTGGCCGCCGTGCTGAAAAAGGTGCCGCTGCCGCCGAGAACCTCCTCGACCTGCCCGAACGGAGTCGCCACCGAATCGAATGCCACCGAACCAACCACCAACAAACTCATAGGTCGCTCAACCTTCCTGTGAATATATAGATTGTCAAGAACTTTACCCCCGGACCCGGGCCGCCGCAAGCGGGCACGGGAAAAGGGATTAGAGATAGCGCCCGATCAGCAGCTCGAGTTTGTTTCTGGTCGCCTCGGGAATCCGTTCGCGCTGGGTCATGATCGCGTACTTGAGCGCTTCGCCGCAATCGCAGTCCCGGGGAGTCGCCAGCTGCCGCGCGGCGCGGCGGATGATGTCGCGGGCGGTCGCCACATTGTGCTCAATGATAGCAAGCACCGCTTCGATGGAGACATCCTCGTGCTCGGCGTGCCAGCAATCGTAATCGGTCGCCAAAGCAACGGTGGCGTAGCAGATTTCCGCCTCGCGCGCCAGGCGCGCCTCGGGGATGTTGGTCATGCCGATGACGTCGACGCCCCAGCTCCGGTAGATGTTGGACTCGGCGCGGGTGGAGAAGTTCGGCCCCTCGATACAGATATAGGTCCCCCCCTTGTGGGCGACGGCGCCAGAGGCGATCGCCGCGTCATAGAGCACGCCGGCCAGATCGGCGCAGACCGGATCGGCGAACTGCACATGCCCGACCACCCCCTCGCCGAAGAAGGTCGAGGCACGCTTGCCCTGGGTGCGGTCGAAAAACTGGTCGGGGATGACGATCTGCCCGGGAACGATCTCCTCCTTCATGCTCCCCACCGCCGAGACGGAGATGATGCGTTCGACCCCGAGTTGCTTCATCCCGTGGATATTGGCCCGATAGTTGACCTCAGAGGGGAGTAGCCGATGACCCCGTCCGTGGCGGGGGAGAAAGACCATCTTCACCCCGTCCAGCAGCCCCGTCACATAGGCGTCGGAGGGCGCGCCGAAGGGGGTGTCGAGGATTTCCTCACGAATGTCGGTGAGCTGTTCGATTTCGTAAAGACCGCTGCCGCCGATGACGCCGATAACCGGTTGAGACATATCCAGTTCGTTCCTCCCGTATTCGATGGAAAAAATAGCTTTAATCGCCCTGCCCGGCCACCTCTGTCGTCGGCGCCGGCAACCGCCCCTGGGCTTTTTCCAGCTTGCCCTTGAGTTGGCCGCAGGCCGCAGAGATATCCTGTCCCTTGCTGGCGCGGCGGATGGCGACGATATTGCGGTTTAAAAGATAGGTCTGAAAGGCCTCGATCGCTTCGGCGGTCGGTGCCTTAAAGGGCGAGCCTTCATGCTCGTTGTAGGGAATCAGATTGACCTTGGCCTTGATGCCGTGGAGCAGCGTCACCAGACGCTTGGCATCCTGCGGAGAATCGTTCACGTCACGAATGAGAATATATTCGAAGGTAATGCGCTGCCGGGGTTGCAGGGGAAAGTCGCGGCAAGCCGCCATCAGTTCTTTCAGGGGATAACGGCGGTTGATCGGCATCAGCTCGTTGCGCACCGCGTCGGTGGTGGCGTTGAGGGAAACCGCCAGATTCACCCGGATGCGCTCACCCAGTTCCAGCATCTGCGGCACCAATCCGGAGGTCGAGAGGGTGACCTTGCGCGCCCCATAGTTCAAACCCTCTTCCAGATAGAAAATCTGCAAGGCCTTGACCACGTTATCGAGATTGTGCAAAGGCTCGCCCATACCCATCAGCACCAGGTTCTGCACCGGCCCGTCCTTCAGCGCCGCACAGACCTGATTGACGATTTCCCCCGGCTCCAGATCGCGCACCAGGCCGAACGTGCCGGTCAGGCAGAAGGAACATTGCATGGCGCAGCCGACCTGGGTCGAAATACACAACGTCGCCCGCTCGTTCTCCATGGGGATGCGCACCGTCTCGACGGTCTGCCCGTCGGCCAGACGGAAGAGGTATTTCTTCGTTCCGTCCCGGCTTTCCTCGACCAGTTCGGGACTCCAGTCGGAGATAGTCGCCCAACTCGCCAGATCTTCACGAAAATCTTTGGCCAGGTCGGTCATTTCGGCAAATGAAGTCACGCCCCGCCCGTAGATCCAGCGCATGATCTGCTTGGCGCGAAAGGGTTTCTGCCCCCGCTCGGCAAGAAAGACGGATAACTCTTCGAGGGTCAGATTCTTTAAATCGATCAAACTTCCGGAGCTCATAAAAACGTCGTTCGTCGCTGATTTTACATGAAAAAACCCCTCGGATCATAGCCGAAGGGTCGTTTTTTCACAAGGTTAATCTGGTCGGCTATCAACTCAGGGAAGACGTACCTGTTCAAAAATAGCCTTGGATGCCTTCCAGCTCCAATGCGTATCGTCCTTGTAATAGATGTCCATTTCACCCCGATCCAGCTCGCGGTCCAGAATCACCTTAGTATCAATAAACTGGTACTCCTTTGGCAACGGGCGCAGCTCTTCGAAGAAAAAACTTTGCGGATAGCTATCATCCGCGAGAAATCGCCT
>DIVU01000117.1:0-1417 GCA_002423365.1 Desulfuromonadaceae bacterium UBA6124
CGATGACCCAGTTCTGCACCAGCGACAGGCCGAGAATGCGCTTGTTGCGAAAGACGTCCGGCAGTTCTTCGTAACGCACCTTGGCGAAGGGCGGATACATCATCAGGATCAGCCCGGCGGCGATGGGGATGTTGGTCGTGCCGACGGTGAACAAATCGACGAAATGCTTGACCCCGGGGAGCAGCCAGCCGAGCCCCACGCCAAGTAGCATCGCGGCGAAGATCCACCAGGTCAGATGGCGGTCGAGAAAGGAAAGGCGTTTCGAAATAACGGTCATGGGGATTTCCTTGTCGGGGCGGGTCCCGGTGTCATGTTATCGGATTTGGCCGTAGGATGCCGGTGAGCGAAGCGAACCGCATCGGATCTGGATGTACGGGCGATGCGGTTCCGCTGTCACCGCATCCTACGCATTGGGCAGGCTGGGGAATTACACCGTCAGCTCTTTGTCGAAAAATTCCCGCATGGTGCGGCGGATGTCGTCCCGCACCCGGCGGTAGACGGCCATGACTTCTTCTTCCGTCCCGGTCGCTTTCGGCGGGTCCTCAAAGCCCATGTGCAGCCGCTGCACGCCGCCAAAGAAGAGCGGGCATTTCTCGTTGGCGTCGCCGCAGAGGGTGATGACGTAATCGAAGGTTTCCCCTTCATACTTGCCGATGTGGTCCGAGCTGTTGCCGGAGATGTCGATGCCGAGTTCCATCATCACCTGCACCGCCCTCGGGTTGAGCCCATGCGGTTCGGTGCCGGCGGAGAAGGCTTCGATACGCCCGGCGAAATCGTGATTGACCAGGGCGTCGGCCATCTGGCTGCGGCAGGAATTGCCCGTACAGAGAAACAGGACTTTTTTCACTTCAACCTCCCTCAAGGCTGCCCCTTCGGCAGCAGTTCCATGAAATATTTGGCCTCGTCGCCGCGCAGATTTTCCATCAAGCCGAGGAGTCCGTCGCTGAGATAACGGGCATCGAATCCCTGCGTGCGCAGGTAGACCATGGCGATGGTCGCCCGGTCCTTGTGCGGGCAGGCGGTGACGATAATTTTGTCCTTCGGCAACTCGGCGAGACGCTTGGGCAATTCGTTGAGGGGGATCTTCAAGCCGAAACCGGTGCCCCAGGCCTGTTGTTCCTCGGCGAAGCGGATATCGACCAGCACCGCCTTGCCGTCTTCCAGCCAGTCGATCGCCTGTTTGCTGCTCGCTTTCATCGCAATGCGCGACTCATAGGTGTAGCCGAGCAGATAGTTTTCCAGGGTGATGGGCTCGGCGCCGGTTGCTTGCGACGCAAAGCCAAGACCGATCGCCGTCACCGCATAAACAAGTTTGCTGATAAGTGACCGCAAGTGAATTCCTCCAAGTTGGGGCCGAGGCGGCGCCGCTTTTTCCAAAAAAAAGTTTCTCCACAGATCCCGTGAAATTTATGCTTTC
>DIVU01000117.1:1460-3830 GCA_002423365.1 Desulfuromonadaceae bacterium UBA6124
ACCTCGTACAGATCCTCACCCCGGTGAATCCCGGTGCCGTAATGGGGATCGGCGGTATGGCGAACACTGTACAGGCAGATGCCCCCCAGCTTCAGCACACGCCGAATCTCGCGCGCGAGAAATTCCAGTTCGGCCGTGGTCAAGGCCATGCAAAAGAGCATGTGGGCGTAACAGGCATCCAGCGCGCTGTCCGCGAAGGGCAGGCGTTCGCGGACATCGTGCCGCCTGACATCGATCCGCGCGGCAAGCTGTTGCGCCAGCGCTTTATCCCGAATGCCGTCGAGACCGGATTGAGAATAATCCAGGGCGTGTACGTGAAAGCCGTTCCGGGCAAAATAGAGGGTGTCCCGGCCTTGCCCGGCGCCGAGCTCCAATATTTCATGCATACCGGCCCGGCAAAAAAGCTCCACGGCCTTTACAGCGGGATCGCTCGGTGCTTCGCCGAACATCTCCGGGGTCGTGGCGTAGGTTTTTTCCCAGTGCGGATTCTGTTCGTCGAGGGGACGTAGCCCACTCATGGGGTCAATCCGTCCAAGACCTTTAACGCCGCCTCGCGAATCAGTTCTTCGGGGATGTCCTCATAGGTCTTGCCCTGATAAAGCAACGTCCGGCATTCCGTATCCTCGCCGATCAGGCAAGAACAGGAGCAGCATTCGTTGCTCGATACTTCGGCTCCGTCAAGCAACTCCTCCAGCGGAACTCCGTTGAACAGGACCATGTTCGACTGGGCAATGGATGACGCCAGCAGGTGGGTTTCCTGTAACTCGATCGTGACGCCCTCGGTGCGCGAGAGCTCTTCGCTGACCCGCCGCAGTGCCGCGCCCGTATCGCCGCAACGTTCACAGGTTTGCCCGCCCGTTTCAAAATGCCGCCATTCGATGTTCAGGGTTTTCATAAATCGGCTCCGCGTGAAGGGGATGAAAAACTTAAGGCGCGCTGTAGATCAGCCAGGCGCCGCCGGCGATGACGAGTATGCCGCAAATCTTCTTGAGGATAAGAGTGCCTTTGGATTTCTCGTTCCAGTCGAGGTAGTGCTGGATGACTTCGGTGAAAGTGCCGGCCAGGACGATCACCGCGCAGTGGCCGAGGCCGTAGGCGAGGAGCAGGCTCGCCGCGTAAACCATGTTGTCGGCGGCCTGACTGAAGGCGACGGCGAGCATCGGCGCCATGTAGGCGAAGGTGCAGGGGCCGAGGGCGATACCGAAGATCAGACCGAGGAGAAAGGCGGCGAGCATCCCTTTACGGGCCATGCCGACGCCGCCCGGACCGGACCAGGGCATGGGGATGAAATCGAGCAGGTGCAATCCCACCAGGATGAAGATCCCCGCCACGAACCAGTTTGCCCAAGGGCCGAGATCCCCCATCATCCGCCCGGCGGCCGCCGTGATGACGCCGATCAGGGCGATGGTGATGAGAATGCCGACGGCGAAGAGGTTGGAGATGAGAAACGCCCGGCGGGTGGTCATCGGCCCCTGACCGTCGATGAAGCCGACGATCAGGGGGATGCTGGCAAGATGGCAGGGGGAGAGGACCACGCTTAAAATCCCCCAGAGCAAGGCGGCGGAAAGGGCGATGAGCGGCGTTCCGGTGACGGCGTTACTCAGGGTGATGAACAGGGATTCCATGGGAAAATTCCTTATGGGGAATCAAATGACCGTCTTGAGCCTTATTTATCGAAGTCGTAACCCAGTTCCCGCCATTGGGCGAGGATGTCTTCCTTGCCGATAAAGCCGGAGCGGCGGTAGAGTTCCTTGCCTGCGGCATCGTAGAAAATCTGGGTGGGGATCATCCGCACCCCGTACTCGGCGGCCTTGGCCCGGTCTTTCCAGACATCGATGAACTCGACCTGCATCCGCCCGTCATATTCCTTTTTCAGCTCATCCAGAATCGGCGCCATCATTTTGCAGGGGATGCATTTATCTGCCCCGAGATCGACCATCCGCGGCAGCCCTTCGGCCCCCGCCGAGCCGGCACAGAGCAACAAAAAAACGACAAATGGAACTATCCGTGCGGCAAATGCTCGCATCATGACAAATCTCCTTATCCGGGTTTTTAGGAACGCAGCAGTTGCAGAATCTGTTCAGGCTTGAGCAGCTTCCCCTGGCTGACCAGCTTGCCGTCGATGGCCAGGCCAGGCGTGGTCATACAGCCGAATTTCATGATCTCGTTGAGGGTGGTGACCTTCTCGAATTCCGCTTCTTCCCCCGACTGCTTGACCGCTTCCTTGACATTGTTCATGAGATCGTTGCACTTGGCGCAACCGCTGCCGAGAATCTGAATCTTTTTCATAATTTTTCTCCTTTGATTGGTAGGGGCACGGCGCGCCGTGCCCTATGTGTTAAAACAAGGCGCCATATATCAACCCCGAGA
>DIVU01000322.1 GCA_002423365.1 Desulfuromonadaceae bacterium UBA6124
CTGATGATGTCGACCAACAACATCCTTTCCCCGGCCAACGGTAAGCCGATCATCGTCCCTTCCCAGGACATGGTCCTGGGGCTTTACTACATGACCCGCGATCGCGCCTTCGTCAAGGGGGAAAACAAGATTTTCTCCTCCCCCGACGAGTTGCGCATGGCCTATGATTCCGGCGAGGCCGACCTGCAGGCCAAGGTCAAGGTCCGCATGGTGGTCGAGGAGGGTGGGGCGCCAACCCTGGTGGAGAGCACGGTCGGTCGGGTTTTGCTGCGGGAGATCGTGCCCGAAGTCATTCCTTTCTCCTCCATCAACCGGGTGATGGGCAAAAAGCAGGTCGCCGAGCTGATTGACGTTGCTTTCCGTCTGGCAGGCAACAAGGAGACAGTGATCCTCGCCGATCGCCTCAAGGAGACTGGCTACCGCTTCTCAACCCTCGCCGGAGTTTCCATCTGTCTAGACGACATGGTCATTCCGGCCACCAAGCAGAAGCACATCGATGCCGCCGTCGATGAAGTGCGTGAGATCCAGCAGCAGTACACCGAGGGCTTGATCACCGACGGCGAGCGCTACAACAAGGTTATTGATATCTGGGCCAAATGTACCGAGGATATCGCCCAGACCATGCTCAGCAACCTTTCTGTCGATATCCTGACCAACAAAGAGACCGGAGAGCAGGTCAAGGTCCCCTCCTTCAACGCCATCCATATGATGGCCGATTCGGGAGCCCGCGGCAGCGCCCAGCAGATCCGGCAGCTGGCTGGGATGCGCGGCCTGATGGCCAAGCCTTCCGGGGAGATCATTGAAACGCCGATCACCGCCAACTTCCGCGAGGGACTGACGGTGCTCCAGTACTTCATCTCGACCCACGGCGCCCGTAAGGGTCTGGCCGACACCGCGCTCAAGACTGCCAACTCCGGTTATTTGACCCGGCGTCTGGTGGACGTGGCCCAGGATGCCATCATTACCGAGCAGGATTGCGGTACTTTCGACGGCATCCTGGTTTCCTCCCTCACCGAGGGGGGGGAGGTCATCGAGCATCTTGGCGACCGCATTCTGGGTCGGACCGCGCTGGAGGATGTCCTTGATCCAGTCACTTCCGAGGTGCTGGTCGAGGCCAACCAGGCGATCGATGAAGCCCTGGTGGAAAAGATTGAGAACGCTGGTATCGAAAGATTGCGTATCCGTTCGGTACTCACCTGTCAGAGCCGACGTGGGATCTGTGCTGCATGTTATGGCCGTGATCTGGCGCGGGGCCACCTGGTCAACCTGGGCGAGGCGGTCGGTGTCATTGCCGCCCAGTCCATTGGCGAGCCGGGAACCCAGCTGACCATGCGGACCTTCCATATCGGCGGCACCGCTTCCCGCCGCGCCGAGCAGACCTCTCTCGAAGCCCGCTTCGATGGCGTCCTGCGCTACATCAACCTGAACACGGTCATCGACAAATTCGGCCATCACGTTGTCATGAACCGCAACGGCGAGATCGCTGTCGTCGACGAAACCGGACGGGAGCGCGAGCGTTACGGCGTGGTCTACGGCGCTCGTCTGCGCGTCGCCCCCGAAGGTCCCGTCAAGGCGGGCTCCCTCCTTGCCGAGTGGGACCCCTACACCATGCCGATCCTCACCGAGATCCCCGGTCGGGTCCGCTTCGGTGACATTCTTGAGAATGTCACCATGGAGGAGCAACTCGACGACGTCACCGGTCTGACCCGGAAGGTCATTGTCGAGACTAAGGGGGCAGACAAACGTCCGCGCATCACCCTCAAGGACGAGGAAGGCAAAACCGCCAAGCTGCCCAACGGCGCCGCCGCCCGCTATATGCTGCCGGTGGGGGCGAATATCGTGGTGGCCGAGGATGACATCGTCACCGCCGGTGACATCATTGCCAAGATCCCCCGGGAAACGACCAAGACCAAGGACATCACCGGTGGTCTTCCGCGCGTCGCCGAACTCTTCGAGGCGCGCAAGCCGAAAGAGTTCGCGGTTATTTCCGAGATCGATGGGGTCGTGGCCTTCGGCAAGGACTCCAAGGGCAAACGCAAGGTGGTCGTCACCCCAGAGATCGGCGAGCCGAAGGAATACCTGATCGCCAAAGGCAAGCACATCAGCGTCCATGAAGGCGATCACGTGCGCGCCGGGGAGGCGCTCATGGATGGTTCCAGTAACCCCCACGACATCCTCCGGGTTCTCGGGGAGAAGGAACTGTCCAAGTACCTGGTCGACGAAGTCCAGGAGGTCTACCGCCTGCAAGGCGTCAAGATCAACGACAAGCACATCGAGACCATTGTTCGCCAGATGTTGCGCCGCGTGCGCATCAAGGAGGTCGGGGATACCCGCTTCCTGCTCGACGATCAGGTGGAGCGCTGGGAATTCGAGGAGGAGAATCAGCGGGTCCTGGCCGACGGCAAGTCCCCCGCAATCGGCGAACCGCTGATGCTCGGGATCACCAAGGCCTCGCTCTCCACGGAATCCTTCATCTCGGCGGCTTCTTTCCAGGAGACCACCAAGGTGCTGACCCAGGCGGCCATCGAAGGGAAAGTTGACTACCTGCGCGGCCTCAAAGAGAACGTCATCATGGGTCGACTGATCCCGGCGGGAACCGGGGTCTCCAAGTACCGCAGCGCCAAGCTCTTCATCGAGGAGCCGGTTGAGATAGTGGAAACCTACCAGGACGAAGTCATCGACGATGACGAAGAGCTGGTAGAAGAACCGGTGAAATCCGAAGAGTAAGTTCTAGAAAATGCCGCCCGGCCGGGCGGGCTGAAAAAAATAATAAAAAGCCTTGACATCGGCCGGGCGGATTGATAAGGTCTGCGGGTTTTTCCCCTCATGGGAAAATCCGCTGTAAACGCTCTTTTAACTACAGAATATGCGATTTCGGGAGTAAGTAGATGCCGACTATCAATCAGTTGATCCGCAAGGGACGTGAAAAAAAGGAAAGAAAGTCCGCGTCGCCGGCGCTAAAGGGAAATCCCCAGAAGCGTGGCGTTTGTACGCGTGTCTATACGACGACCCCCAAGAAGC
>DIVU01000100.1 GCA_002423365.1 Desulfuromonadaceae bacterium UBA6124
CGCCTGGAAAGAGCGGGAGAAAAAGCTTTTTACGGTTTTTGTTCCGGTGGTAACGGGACTGCTCATCTCGACGGTCTATCTGCGCTATCACTACGTCATCGACGTGATCGCAGGGATCGCCTTGACGAGCTTGACCATCGCGCTGGCGCCGGGACTGCAACGTCTGTTCGCAAAGGCGCCGGCGATCCGGGCGATGAATAAATCAGCCCCAGGCCGCCCGCGAGACGATAAAACGTCCGGCTAGGATGATTCATGAAATTTTCTTTTCATAGATCCGGTATTTTTTATAGAGCTTGCCGCCCATGAGCTCACATCCGCGCTGCATCAGGATGTTGTCCTCGAGAATCCACGAAAACTCCGCCCGCTCGTAGCCTTTCTTCGCGGCCGCCTTGAAGGCTTCGAGATAGAGCAGGCCCTCGATCCCCTTTTTCCGAAACTCCTCGGACACCCCCATGGCCATCACGCGGATGGCAGTGATCTTCCGGGAATACCATAGGAATTTCGCGATTCCCAGGGGCCCGAGCGCGCCGTTCATCTTTCCCAGAACCTGGTTGTAATCCGGCACGGCAACCAAGAACGCCGCCGGTTTCCCGTTGACCTCGGCCATGAGCATCAGTTCCGGCACGAGGAGAGGTTGAAGCCTTTTCGCCAGGGATTCGGTCTCCGCGTCGGTCATGGGGACAAAGCCCCAGTTGTGGCTCCAGGCGGAGTTGTAGATCTCCTTTACCGCTTCCACCTCGCGCGGGAACTGCTTCATCTTCGCCGGTCGCACGGTGAGCCCCGGGACGCGCGCCTTGACGGCCGCCGCCAGCCTCTCCAACCTTCCCCCCGTAGCGACGTCCCGGATAACCGTCAGGTAGGCGTAAAGGTCCCGGGCCTTGGTCATACCGCAGCGCTCCATGTAGTCGAGGTAATATGCCGGCGTGTAGGACATCATGATCATCGGCGGCGAATCGAAGCCTTCGAGAAGAAACCCGCACTCGTCGTTGGTCGATGGGTTCATCGGGCCCCGCATGACCTCGATATCCCGGGTTTTGAGCCATTTCGCCGCCGTATCCAGAAGTTCCCGGCCGACATCGCAATCGGGAAGGCATTCAAAGAAACCGAAAAAACCGGTCCGCTCGTTGTGGAATTCAATGTGGTTGCGGTCGATGATCGCGGCGATCCTGCCGACTGTTTCTCCGTTCTTGCGGGCGAGGAAACAGGCGGCTTCGGCGTGCCGGAAAAAAGGGTTTTGCTTTTCGCTGAGGAGGAATTCTACGTCTCGCTTGAGCGGCGGTACCCAGTTGGGGTTACCCTGGTACACTTTCCACGGAAAGCGGATGAACTCGTTCATGCCGGCCGCGCCGGTGACCTCTTCGATGTCCACGCTCTCCCCCACTGACCGGCTACGGAATCACGCCGAGCTTTCTCCCGACTTCTTCGATCGCGCCAAGCGCCCGGTCGAGCATTTCGTCGGTATGGGTTGCCATGTAGCTCGTGCGGATGAGGCATCTGCCCGGCGTCGTCGCTGGTGGGACGACGGGATTCACGAACACCCCGGCATCGAATAAAGACTTCCACATCAGGAAGGTCTCCTTCATCTCACCGATGACGAGGGGAATGATCGGTGTTTCGGCATTCCCGGTGTCATAACCCATCTGCTTGAAGGCCTGCATCATCTTGTTCGTGTTGCGCCAGAGCCGCTCCCGCCGCTCCGGTTCCCGGTCGAGGATATCCAGCGCCGCGATGACGGACGCCACCGACGCCGGCGGCGGGCTGGCGGAGAACATGAGGGGCCGCGAGGTGTGCTTCATGTAATGGATCACCTCTTCGCTCGCCGCGACGAAACCGCCGATGGACGCCAGCGACTTGCTGTAGGTGCCCATGATGATGTCGACTTCCCGCTCCAGCCCGAAGTGTTCCACCGTGCCGCGTCCGGTCTTGCCGAGCACGCCGATGCCATGGGCGTCGTCCACCATGACCCGCGCCCCGTACTTTTTGCACAGCGTGACGATGTCGGGGAGCGGCGCGATGTCCCCTTCCATGCTGTAGACGCCGTCCACAACCACGAGCTTGCCATGGTTGGCGCTCTCTCTGAGAAGGTATTCGAGGCTGTCCATGTCGTCGTGCTTGAACTTTTTAACCTCGGCATAGGATAGCCTGCAGGCGTCGATGATGCTGGCATGGTCTTGCTTGTCGATGATGACCACATCGTGCTTGCCGGCGAGGGAGGAGATGATCCCGAGATTGGTTTGATACCCCGAGGAAAAAGTGAGCGCCGCCTCCTTGCGGAAAAACGCGGCAAGCTTCTCCTCGAGTTGCACATGGATGTCGAGAGTTCCGTTGAGAAAGCGTGAACCCGCGCAGCCACTGCCGTATTGCTGTACGGCCGCGATGGCCGCTTCCTTCACCTGCGGATGGCTGGTGAGCCCGAGATAATTGTTCGACCCGAGCATGAGCATTTTCCTGCCCTCGACAATCACCTCGGGGTTCTGCTCGGATTCCACAACGTGAAAATAGGGATACAGCCCGGCGGCCATGACCTCTTTCGCGGTCGTGAACTTCCGGCATTTTTCAAATAAATCCGGAGCGTTTGCCTCGGAAGCCGGCTGCGGATCCGGTGTCTCGACTACAGCCATTGGTTTTTTCTGTACCACTGCCATGTAAGTTCCAACCCTTTCTGGAGGGGATACTCCGCCCGGAAGCCGAGTTCATTTTCGATTTTGCCCACGTCGCACAACCAGTAGCGTTGCACGGCTTCCCGCACCTTCTGACGGTTCGCAAGTGCCGGCCTTTTGGTGAACAGGCTGCCGATTTCGGAAGCAAGGCCGACCAGGTAGGCTGCTCCGTATGGGATTTTGATCGCGCGCGCTTTCACCCCGCCCGTAGAGAGCAGCAGGGCGCGGAATTCCGACCACGAGTAGGACCTGTTCTCCGCCACAAAATAGGCGCTGCCGCTCTCCGTCCTGCGTTCGGCTGAGAGCAGCAGCGCCGCTGTCAAATCTTCGATGTAGCACAGATTGAGATACCGGTCGCCGCCGGTCATTTCGAGAGTCAGGCCGCGACTTGACCAGCGGAACAATTCGAAGACATCCACATCCCTCGGACCGTAGACGCTCGTCGGGCGGAGAATCACCACGGGAAGACGATCTTTGTAACCGCGCACTTCCTCTTCGGCAAGCAGTTTGCTCCTGCCGTAATCGGACACGGGATGGGGAACATCGCCGACGCCCACTGGTCGCCCATCCAGGCTCGGACCTGCCGCCGCCTGGCTGGACACCTGTATGAATTTGTCCAGGCCGGGATTGTGGCGCGCGCACGCATCCAGAAGATTCTTTGTGCCTAGGTGGTTCACGAGGTAATAGTCGCGGGCATGGATGGCTTTGGTAAGTCCGGCACAATGGAAGACAAGCGAGACGCCCTGGACAGCGGCAGCGAGTGATTCGGGCTGAGTACAGTCGCCCTGGATCAGTTGCACCTCCATACCCTCAAGCCAACGCGGATGCCGCAGATCTCTCACCAGACAAGTAACGGAATAGCCATTCCGGAGAAGCCGTTCGACAAGATGGCTTCCCACAAAGCCGGTTCCACCCGTGACCAGTACCCGTCGTGTCATCCCCTGCGACATCTAGTCCCCCCGCGAAAAGCGATATTCTAATTATAAGCTGATCATCTAAAATGTAAAGGCAGCTCCGTACTGAAGTTCTCCGCTTAACTTTAGCTGTCAAGGCGTTTATGGCGGGGTAGCTTGCGAAAGATTACAAGGAGAGAGGTATATCCTCTGCTGTCGGAAAAGTCCAACTCACAAA
>DIVU01000006.1 GCA_002423365.1 Desulfuromonadaceae bacterium UBA6124
CATCGCCTGGGCGGTGGCCGAATACCTCCACGATGTGTCGGAGGTGGCGGCCAAGACCCTCTTCGCCACCCACTATCATGAACTGATCGATCTCGCCCTGACCCGTGAGCGGGTGCGGAATTACAACATCGCCGTCAAGGAATGGAACGAGCAGATCATCTTCCTACGCAAGATCGTCAAGGGTGGCGCCAGCCATTCCTACGGCATCCAGGTCGCGCGCCTCGCCGGACTCCCCCGGGAAGTGATCGAACGCGCCCGCGAGGTGCTGAAAAATCTCGAATCGGGGGAATTCGAGGGGGAAGGGGAGCCGCGTCTGGCCCGGGGCAAGGGGCGGAAAAAGGCGCCGCCCTCCCCCCAGCTTTCCCTCTTCGAGAGTGCCGCCGACCCCCTGCGGCAACGTCTGGCGGAACTCGATGTGCAGTGTCTGACTCCCTTACAGGCTTTGAATCTTCTCGATGAACTCAAAGCCTTGGTGTAAATCATGAGACCTCTGTTTTTCGCTCTTTTGCTCTGTTTCGCGCTGCTCCCCGCGCAAGTCTTCGGCGATGCCTCCGAGGCGGCCTACGGCAAGGCCAAGGAAGGCTATACCCGGCTCGTCGATTCGCCGCAGAAGAAGCTCCACCGCGACCAATGGGAGGCGGTAATCCGGGCCTTCGCGGCGGTCGCGGAAAACCATCCGCAAGGCGCGCGTGGTGCCGATGGCCTCTTTATGGCGGCCCGGGCCACCCGCGAACTCTACGAAATTTCCCGCAATTCCGAGGATGCCGGCGCCGCCGTTCAGCTCTTCGAACGCGTGGCCGAAACCTATCCCGCATCGTCCCTGGCCGACGACGCCCTTTTCGCCGCGGGAGTAATTCACGAAACGCTTCTTGACCGGAAAGAGCTGGCCTACCTCCGCTATCAAGCGGTGGTCGAGCGCTATCCCGAAGGGGATATGCTCCCCCAGGCGCGCAGCCNNACGCCCTTTTCGCCGCGGGAGGCATTCACGAAACGCTGCTTGACCGGAAAGAGCTGGCCTACCTCCGCTATCAGGCGGTGGTCGAGCGCTATCCCGAAGGGGATATGCTCCCCCAGGCGCGCAGCCGGGCGGTGGCGTTGATCGCTTTCGCGCCGCCGCCATCGGCGACGCCCCCCCCCGCACCGGCACCCCCCGTGAATGTCTCTGCGGAGAAGTCGTCGGCGCCTGCCCCACTCAATCCGACGGGGAGCGTTGCCATCGAAGTCCCGCCTGCTTCGCCGTCGACCGTTGGAGAGGCCTTGCTGACCGGGGTGCGCTACTGGTCCAAGCCCGGCTATACGCGCATCGTTGTCGATCTGGAGGGGACTCCGGAATTTACCACCAATGTCCTGCCATCCGATGCCAAGTCCGGTCTGCCACCGCGCATCTATCTCGATATCAAGAAAATCCGGCCGGCGCCGAACCTGGTAGAAAAGACCCAGGTCGAGGACGGCCTGCTGCGCCAGGTGCGCGCCGCCCGCTTCGATCCGACGACCATGCGCGTCGTCCTTGATCTGGTCGCCTACCACAGCTACAAGACCTTTACCCTGCCTGACCCCTATCGCATCGTGGTCGATGTTTACGGCGACGAAAAGGCGGTTCTGAGCGCCGCGCCCGGGCCGGAACTGCGCGCCGCTCCGCCAGCGGAAGTGAAACCAGCCCCCCCGCCGGCGAAGATCCCGGCGCCGCTGGTCGCGAAGAAGCCGGTGGAGGTTCCGCGTAAGACGCCCATGTCCGGTCCGGCGGCCGGACTGCGGCGAATCGTTGTCGATGCCGGCCACGGTGGCAAGGACCCCGGCGCCGTCGGTCCTTCGGGACTCAAGGAAAAAAACATCACCCTGGCCCTGGCCAAGTTGCTCAAGACCGAGCTGGAGCGGGAATTGGGCTGCCAGGTGATTTTAACCCGCGACCGCGATGTCTTTATTCCCTTGGAGGAGCGCACCGCCATCGCCAACAAGGTCGGCGCCGACCTCTTCATCTCCGTCCATGCCAACGCCAGCCACAACAAGAGCGCCTACGGGGTGGAGACCTACTATCTGAATTTTTCCAAGAACGACAAGGCCGCCGCCGTCGCTGCCCGGGAAAACGGTACCTCCCTCAAACAGGTCGGCGATCTCGAGCTGATCCTCTTCGATCTCATGGCCAACGCCAAGATCAACGAGTCGAGCCGCCTGGCGGCGGAAATCCAAAATTCCCTGGTTCGCGACCTGAAGCGGGAATATCCGGATGTCCGTGACCTGGGGGTGAAGCAAGGTCCCTTCTACGTGCTGGTCGGCGCCACCATGCCCTCGGTTTTGGTGGAAGCAGCCTTCATCAGCCACAAGCGGGAAGAAACCCGTCTGGCCAGCCGTGCGTTTCAACAGCAGACCAGCGCCGCCATCGTCAAGGGGGTGCTTAACTACGCTTCGGCTCTCAGGCAGGTGGCCAGCAAATGACTCTCGAATCTGATCATCGCATAGAACCCTTTTTTTCTCGGGAACTGCTGACCAGTCCGGCCATCCCTTACGAGGAGCGCCGCCAGTTGCTCCTCGCCGCCGGTCGCGCCTATCTCGATTATCACCGACCGCGCATTCGTGCCGAACATGAAGGCCGAGCTTCGGGGCGGCAGGTTGTCGGGAGCCTCACTTCGATGGCCGATACCCTGCTGCGCAACCTCTATCGCAGCATTCTTGCCGACGTGCCGCCGGCCGAAGTCGGTTCCTGCGCGCTGATCGCCATCGGTGGCTACGGCCGGGGGGAACTCAACCCTCATTCGGACATCGACCTGATGTTCTATTACAGCGGCAAGGATCGCTCTTTCGCTCAACTCCTTTCCGAACGCTTCCTCTACCTGCTCTGGGATATCGGTCTGCCCCCCGGCCACAGTGTCCGTACCGAACAGGACTGCCTGGACATGGCGGCCAAGGATGTCACGGCGCGGACCGCGCTGCTCGATTCCCGCTTTCTCGTCGGTGACGAGGAGCTTTATGCCGACTACGACCGCAAGGTCTATCAGAAAATTCTGAGCCAGGACAGCCGCGCCTTCATCCGCGAGAAGCTTCAGGAGAACGAACAGCGCCTGCGCAAATACGGTTCCTCCGTCTATCTACTGGAACCCAACATCAAGGAGGGGGAAGGGGGGCTGCGCGACCTGCAGACCGCCCTCTGGGTGGCGCGCGCCAAGTTCAAGGCCCGTTCCCTGCGCGATCTGATTATCAAGGGGGTGATCAGCGAGCAGGAGGGGGCGGCCTACGAGGCGGCCCTCGATTATCTCTGGCGGGTGCGTAACGAGCTTCATTACCTGTCGCCGCGAAAAAACGAGCAGCTGCATTTTGATAAGCAGGAAAAGCTTGCCCGCTTTTTCGGCTACAAGGATGACCGCAAGGGGCTGGCGGTGGAGCAGTTCATGCAGGATTTTTACGCCCATGCTACCGAGACCGAGCATATCGCCTCGAGCCTGCTCGGCAAGGCAGTGCGCGGCAGCGAACCGAAGACCGGTATCTTCGGCTATTTCACCCGCCGCGCCGTCGAACCCGGTTTTTTTATCCTGCACGGCGAACTGCAAGTGAGCCAGGGGGATATTTTTGCAAAGGATCCGGCGCGGATGATGCGTGCCTTTCTCCTTTCCCAGCGCCACGGGGTCAAGCTGGGCGTTACCGTGAAGGGGCTGATCCGCGACAACCTCAGGCACATCAATGACCGGGTACGACGGAGCCGGGCGATCAACGAGGATTTTCTCGAGATCCTGCGCCATCCCCAGGGGCTGGTGGCGACCCTCAAGGATATGCACCACTTGCAATTCCTCAATCGGTTCATCCCCGAGTTCGGGCGGATTTTCTGCAAGGTTCAGTACGACGCCTATCACATCTACACGGTGGATGTGCACAGCCTTTTCGCCGTGGAGGAGATCGCCAAGCTCTGGCTCGGCGAATACAAGGAGACGGCGCCCCTGTTGACCAAGGTCGCGGGGGATATCGAAAAGCGCGGGCTGCTGCTTTTGGCGGTGCTGCTGCACGACATCGGCAAGGGGGAAGGGCGGGATCACTGCAACAAGGGGGCCGACATGATCCCGACTCTCGCCCGCCGCATGGGATTGAACAAGGAGGACAGCGCCCGCCTCGAATTTCTGGTGCGCCGACACCTCGATATGTCCCATATCGCCCAGCGCCGCGACCTGCACGACGACAAGCTGATCATGCAGTTCGCCCAGACCATGGGCATGAGCGAAAACCTCAATATGCTCTACCTGCTGACCTTCGCCGACCTGCGGGCGGTCGGCCCCGACGTCTGGTCCGACTGGAAGGGCTTTCTGCTCAAGGAACTCTACGAGAAGACCTATCAGGTTCTGGAACGGGGCAACTTCCAGCTCGAACAGCGCTCGGAAAAGGTCCGCAACCGCAAGCGCAAGGTGGTGGGACTGCTCGAGGATGAATTCGGTAAGCGCGCCGTGCAGGAAGCCTTGAAGGAGATGCCGACCCGCTACGTTCTCTCCAACCGTTCGGCGGCCATCGCCGAGCATCTGCGCCTCGTCTTCAGTCGTAAAAACCGCACCCTGGCGCTGAAGGTGGAGCACGAAGCCCAAGGCAGTTATACCCAGCTCTCCATCTCGACCCTCGATATCCCCGGACTCTTCTCCAAGATCGCAGGGGTTTTGGCCGCCAACGGCATCAACATCCTCGGCGCACAGATCAACACCCTGAATAACGGCATTGCCATCGATGTGTTGCAGGTCAGTGGCGCCGCTGGCGATCTGGTGGAGAGTTCCGACAAGTGGCGCAAGGTCGAGGAAGAACTCGAAGCAGTCATCCAGGGACGGGTGCGGGTCGATGAACTGGTGCGTAAGCGCCACCGCTCGAACCTGCCTCCCTCCCGTCCCCGGCCCAAGTTCCATAACCGGGTGGAGATCGACAATGAAGTTTCCGACGAGTACACCGTTATCGACATCTACGCCCAAGACCGGGTCGGGGTGCTCTATCAGATCACCAAGGCCCTCAAGGAACTGGGGCTATACATCGGCGTCTCGAAGATTTCCACCAAGGTCGATCAGGTTTCCGATACCTTCTATGTGCAGGATATCTTCGGACACAAGGTGACCGCTCCGGAAAAACTGGAGGAAATTCGCGGACGACTGCTGGAGGGACTGGAAGAGTTGGAAGCGGAAGAAAAAGCGACCGCTTAGGATATGGACGCCCGTCTCGATCAATTTCTCAACCTGCTGCTGGTGGAAAAGGGGCTTTCCGCTCATACCCTCGACGCCTACGGGCGGGATCTCGCCCGCTACTTGGAGTTACTCGCCGAGTCCGGCATTCGCGACCCCGAGTCGGTGACGCCGACGGCGATCCTCGGCTATCTCGGGCATCTACGGGAAAGCGGGCTGGCGCCGCGCAGTCGGGCGCGCAAGCTCACCGCCGTGCGCATGTTCCACAAGTTTCTCTTCGCCGAGGGGGTGACGGCGACCAATCCCGCCGCGCTCATCGAATCCCCGAAAGCCCCACGCCTCCTCCCCCATGCCCTCTCGCCCGCCGAGGTCGAGCGCCTGCTTGCCGCGCCGACGGGGATCGCGCCCCGCGATCGGCGTGACCGGGCGATGCTGGAAGTGCTCTATGCCACCGGCCTGCG
>DIVU01000029.1 GCA_002423365.1 Desulfuromonadaceae bacterium UBA6124
GCATCCGCACCGCCCATCGCGCCAAACTCAACGTCCTGGTCTGCGCCAAATCCCTCATTTCCCTGACCCGCAAGATGCAGGAGCGCTACGGCATCCCCTTCGTCTCCCTCTCTTTCTACGGCAAGCGCGACACCTCGGCGGGATTGCTGGCCATCGCCGAGGCCCTGGGCAACGCCGACCTGCTCGAACGCACCAAAAAGCTGATCGCCCGCGAGGAGGCGAAACTGGAGGAACGGCTCGTCCCCTACCGGAAGGTGTTCCGGGGCAAGAAGGCGGTGCTCAACACCGGCGGCAACAAGGCCTGGTCCATCGCCGCGGCCTTGCAGGATCTCGGTATCGAGGTGGTGGCGACGGCGGTGGGCAAATCGACGGAGGCGGATCGGGAGAAGGCCCGGCAGTATCTCGGCCCGGAGGCGGTGCTGATGACCAAGCCGGGGCAGGAGCAGGCGCGGATCATCGACACCACCGGCGCCCAGCTGCTGCTCGCCGGGGGGCGCAGCCTGTATACGGCGATCAAGAAGGGGATTGCCTTCGCCGATGTTAATCAGGAGAAGAAGAAGAGCTACGGCGGCTATAACGGGCTGCTCAACCTGGCCGAGGATCTGAAAAACGCCCTGGAAAATCCGGTCTTCAAAAACGTCGCGCGGAGGGCGCCATGGGAGAAGTGATGATGAAAACGCGCAAGCCCTTGCAGGTCAACCCCTTCAAGTTGTCTCAGCCGATGGGCGCGACCCTGGCCTTTCTCGGCGTGGACCGCTGTATGCCCTTGATGCACGGAGGGATGGGCTGCACCAGTTTCGCCAAGGTCTACTATACCCGACATTTCTGCGNNCGTTGAGGACGTAATGATCGCCATCCAGACCACCGCCGTCACCGACATCACGGCGATTCTCGACGGCGGCGACTACAGCATCGTCGAAGCGGTCAAAAACATCACCCAGAAAGTCAGCCCCAGCCTGATCGGCCTGCACAGCACCGGCCTCACCGAAACCAAGGGGGACGATCTGCGCGCCGTCGCCGCCCAGGTTGACTTTCCGCTGGTCTACGTCAACACCCCCGACTACGAAGGGGGGCTGGAGAGCGGCTGGGCCTTGGCCACCCAGGCCATGATCGAACAGCTGGTCGCGCCTACCGAGGACGTCGACGACGACAAGGTGGTGCTGCTTCCCCACGTCGGGCTCACCCCCATCGAGGTGGAGAAGATCAAGGAGTTCATCGCCGCCTTCGGTTACGACGTCCTAGCGCTCCCCGATCTGTCGACCTCCCTCGACGGCCACCTCGGCGAAAAGCAGGCGGCCCTCTCCAGCGGCGGTATCGAAGTTGAGCAGATTCGGGCCCTGGGCGATGCCGGGCTGGTGGTGAGCGTCGGCGACTCGATGGGCGGCTGCGCCGCGGCGCTGCAGAAGAAGAACCCCTTCATCCGTCACCGGCACTTCGACCAAGTGAGCGGGCTGTCCGGCACCGACGCCCTGGCGGCCTGGCTGCTCGCCGAGACCGGCCGGGAGAAACCGCCCGAAACCATCGTCCGCTGGCGCCGACGCTTGCAGGACGCCATGCTCGACGGCCATTTCTCCCTGGGCCAGACCCGGATTCTCGCCGTCGGCGAACCGGACCATCTGGCCGGGCTCTGCCACACACTGCACGAAGCAGGGGCCAAGGTCAGGGTCGCGATCAGTACCGTCCCCTCGCCGCAGTTGGCGCACATCCCGGCGGCGAAGGTGCTGGTCGGCGACCTGGAGGATGCCGAAAATCTGGGGGACGCCTATGACCTGATCGTCGGCAACGGCCACTGTGAGGCCCTTGCGCACAGGTTGCACAAGGCCTTGGTCTTGAGTGGTTTTCCCAATTGGGAGGAAGTGGGGAATCCGTTAAAACATGATGTATTGTATGAAGGTGGGGCCTACTTTTTGTGCGAGTGCGCCAACGCGGCGGAGAAGCTGCGAGGGCATGGGTGATCCCCCTCAAACAGCAGGAAGAGGGGGGACACGCGGTTTAACGGATATGGCAATAACGATCTGCAGCTGGATTGGGGCGTGATGAGAGGGCAGCCTGGCAGGAGGCGACCACGCCGAGAAAATTGTGCAACAGTTGCTCCCCAACCAGATGCAGGCTGAACTGACGACGCTGGAAATCGGTGATCAGGGCCTTTTCATCCAGGGTATTTTCGCACCAGTCCCGCATGATTGTCCCGTCGATCTCCGGATGAAATTGTACCCCCCAGGCCTTGCCGTAACGAATGGCTTGAGCCGGACAGCCGGGGGTCGAGGCGAGAAGCTCGGCCCCTTCGGGGACTTCGAAGCTGTCGTTGTGCCAATGGAAGACGGGAAAAGTGTCGGGCAGCCCGACGAAAATCGGGTCTTTGTGCCCGGCGGCGCTCAGGGTCAAGGTATGACAGCCCTTTTCCCCGGCATGACCGGAGTGCACCCCGGCGCCGAGAGCCTCGGCCAGCAACTGGCCACCGAGACAGATGCCGAGGCAGGGCAGATTTTCCGCCAGTACCTCATGAATGAAGGGCTTGACCCGGGCCAGGAAAGGATGGGTCGATTGATCAAAGACTCCCAGAGTGCCGCCGAGGATGATGACGCCGCTGGCCCGGCGCAGGGGCGGCGCTTGCTCCCCGGCATGGGGGTGCCAGACCCCGTGGGAAACCCGCCAATCCCGCAGCAGCTTGCCGTAAAGGCCGGCCGGACAGCGTGGGTCGTTTTCGACGATCAGAATCATGGTTCCTCCTAGTCTTCGTTATTCAATCTGAAAAAAAAGGACATCACTCACCACGGAGGCACAGAGATCGCAGAGAAATCAAAAAATATCGAGTTAAACCTTTCTGATAAGTATTCGTCTTTAACTCACCGTTTTTTCTCTGTGTTCTCGATAAACTCGGTGGTAAAATCGCTTTTCCAGGTCAATAGAGCGGCCGGAAGGCCGACGCCTTGACAATCGCGTAAACTTCCGCTCCCTCCTTGATCTCCAACTCTCGGGCCGCCTCGCGCACCAGTTGCGAAACCAGGGACCTGCCGCCGCAATCCAGTTCCACGCCGATGCGATTGTCGCTCTCGAAGATCCGCGCGACTCGGCAGGACAGCAGATTACGGGCGCTGCTCGCCTCGGGTCGTCCTTTGAAGAGAGTGACGTCCTTGGAGGATAGCTGGAAGGTAGCCGATTCCCGGGAGGCGCGTTCGGTGAGAATCAGCCGCTGCCCACCCCAGTCATAAGCCCAGAGATCATCCATCGGCCGGGGATGTTCCAAGGGCAGCAGATTGATGTAACCCGCCTGACGGCTCCCCATCAGGCTTCGCGCCAGGTCCTCCGCCGGGGCTTGGGAGAGCAGCCGACCGCCGTCGAAGAGCAGGACGTCATTGGTCATCAGGCGCATTTCGTTGAGGGAATGGCTGATGAAAATCAGGGGGATGCCGAATTCGTCGAAGACCGCCTTGAGATAGGGGATGATCTGGTACTTGCTGCCGGCGTCGAGTCCGGTGAGGGGCTCGTCCATGAGAATCAGGCGCGGGCAGGAGAGCACCGCCCGGCCCAGGGCGACCCGCCGCCGTTCCCCGCCGGAAAGGGTAACGACGTCGCGCTCCAGCAGGGGGCCGAGGCCAAGCACCTCGCCAAGGGCTTCGGGCGCGATACGGCGGTCGCGGCGGGGAATGCGCTTATAGCCGTAGAGAAGATTGCGGCGCACGTTCAAATGGGGAAAAAGATGGGCGTGCTGAAAGACCACGGCGATGCGCCGCCGCTCCGGCGGGACCAACAGCTTGCGCGCCCCGTCGTAGAGGGTTTCCCCGTCGAGGCGGATCAGGCCGGCGTCGGGACGGATCAGGCCGGCCAGCATCCCCATCAGGGTCGATTTGCCGCTCCCCGACTTGCCGTAGACCCCGATACGTCGCCCTTCCACGGCGAAGTCGGCGGAAAAGCGGAAATCCCCCAGACGTTTTTCCAGCGCGACTTCCAGTTTCATG
>DIVU01000141.1 GCA_002423365.1 Desulfuromonadaceae bacterium UBA6124
CCTGCCGCATCCATTTCTTCCCGACCCACCCTTGTCACTCCTCCCTTTTTTCCATGAGCCATCAGACTAACATCATTGAGAAAAAGACGAAAAGATAAATTTTGCTCGGCCATTTTAATGCCTGGAATACCCTTTACGGATTTCCGGAAAAAACTGTAGGCTAGGTGAATACTTCGTCAAATAACCGACCCTGTGTCAAAGAAATGCTTTTTCGCGGCCCCAAAGCCGTGGGCGCGCCATTACCGACCCCTGTTGCCCGAGGAAAAGCGGGGGCCAGCCGCCACACCTTTTTCCGACAGTTTTGGTCCGACTATTGCTTAGAACAGCAAACGTATCCCATCAAAGAGATATTCACTCAGTTAAGTCTCCCATTTCCCCCCGCTTGCTAAGGGGGTTTTCTCACCCACACGAAGGAGGCACAACGTGAACAGAGTCTTCAAATCAATGTCGCTGGCCCTGGTTCTGGTTCTTTCCCTGGCATTCGCCGCATCCGCCGAGCCGGTGGGACTGTGGGGGTCGACCACCTGCCAGAAGCGCTTTCTTGAGCCCGGCGCCGAGGCCCTGAAAGCCGCTACCGGCGTGGACATCAAGGTCTTCGGGGTCGGCACCGGCAAGGGGATGCTGGCCCTGTTCGAGGGCAAAACCAAGGTGGCGATTTCCTCCAACACCCTGGAAGAGAGCATCCAGAGCGCCCAGAAGGTGCTCAAGGAAGAGGGTAAGCCGGAAATGGCGGTCCCCGAAAATTTGCAGTTCCACGTCATCACCGAAGACGTCATCGTACCGATCGTCAATGCCTCGAACCCAGTCAATGAATTGACCTGGGAGCAGCTGGCCGATCTCAATACCGGCAAAGCCACCAACTGGAAGGATGTCGGCGGCCCCGACCAGCCGGTGGAAGTCGTCACCAGCCATGCCGGCAGCTCGACCAAAGCGGTCTTTCAGTCGATGGTCATGAAAAAAGCGGAGTACGCCTCCAGCGCCGTTCAGGTCACCAGCACCCGTCTTGAGATCAACGAAGTCTCGTCCAAGCCCGGCGGCATTGGCGCCGTCAGCAAGGGCTTCTTCAACCTCAACCCCGGCAATGCGAAGATCGTCAAAACCGCTGAAATCTCTCGCCCCCTGGCTTTGATCACCATTGGTGATCCGACTCCCGAAGTGAAGAAGATCATCGACTTCTTCCTGTCGCCCGAAGGCCAAAAACAGATCGTCGACTAGGACCACTGTCGCCGTCCCGATCCGGTCGGGACGGCGATATCGCCGGATTGTGTAACTCGACGGGGAAGGATTAGATTCGCATGGCATTCACCAACTGGAAATTTACCCTCCAGAAAAAACTGATCCTGGGCTTCTCCACGGTCGCGGCGATCTGCGCGTTGGTCGGATTGGTCGGCTGGTACGGACTCGGCCAGCTCAAGGGGAATCTCCGGCAAATCGCGGCTCAGGACGTACCGGCGTTGCAGGAGATCCTCTCCCTGAAGGGAAACCTCACCGAAATCAAGGGAGCGGAACAGGCGCTGGTCAATCCCGCCTTGCCCCCGGAGCGCCGGCAAGAGGAATACGCGGTGATCAATCAGGCTTTGCAAAAGGCCGAAGGCGCCCTCAAGGCCTACCAAGACCTGGAACATTCGGAAGAGGAACTGAAGGAACTCGAAAACTTCCGCAAAACCTGGACATCCCTGAAAGAAGATATCGATCAGTTCCTGCGGGCCGGTGCCGGAATCGACGCTTTGCAGATTACCAATCCCCAAAGACTCGATTCTCAGTTGGAAAAAAACTTCGGTGACTACAAGGCCTGGGCCGCCGAATCGGTCAAGTCCGTACTGGAACAAAAACCCTTCGCGGGCAATCTGAACCCGGCCGACTCCCCCTTCGTCCAATGGCTGGGCAGTTTGCAAGTCGCCAATCCAAAGGTCCAAGAGGCCGTCAAACACCTTCAGCACCAGATCAAGGAGGTCTATCGGGCAGTCGGGACGATTTCCGACTTCCTTGAAATCAACGAATACGATCTGGCCAAGGATGTCTATATCGCCGAAGTCCTGCCCAGCATCGAAAGCATCCAGCAGTATGTCGGCAACGTCAAAGTTCCGATCAACGAAGCCATGGGACTTTATGCGAATCTGGAACGACATGCGGCCGAAGTGACCAGCCCCCTGCTGGTTTCGGCGGAAAAGATTCTTGTTCAGATGGTCGAGGAAACCCAGGCCGATGTGAGAAAAAGCGCCGAAGCGGGTGAAGGCGTCTCCCGGGCCATGACATCCCTTTTGGTTGTTGCCTTGCTGGTCGGCGTGGTGCTGGCGATCGGCCTTGGCATTATCATCGCCCGGAGCATCGCCCGCCCCCTGGCGCAAACCGTGGGAATGCTCGGCGAGCTTGGGCACGGGCATCTCGATCGGCGACTGAATCTGAATCGTGACGATGAAATCGGCGAAATGGCCCGCACCCTGGATGCCTTTGCCGACAGCCTGCAGAACGAAGTCGTGGCGGCGTTAGGCAAGCTGTCGCAAGGGGATATAACCTTCGACATCACCCCCCATGATGATCAGGATGTGGTGCGCGGCGCCCTCAAAACCCTGGGAACCGACCTGAACGCGATTCTCACTCAGGTGCGTCTGACCGGCGAACGGATCGCCTCGGGCAGCACGCAGGTTTCGGACGCCAGCCAATCCCTCTCCCAAGGGGCGACTGAATCGGCCAGCTCCCTGGAAGAGATTTCCAGCACCATGAATGAAATGGCCGCGCGCACCAGGCTCAACGCCGAAAATGCCGGCATGGCCAGTAAACTGGCGGCCCAGTCCCAGCAGGCGGCGGAGAGTGGCAATGCCCAGATGATGGGCATGGTCGAAGCCATGGGCGAAATCAACGCTTCGAGCCGAAGCATCTCGAAAATCATCAAAACCATCGACGAGATTGCCTTCCAGACCA
>DIVU01000248.1 GCA_002423365.1 Desulfuromonadaceae bacterium UBA6124
ACTTGTCGAGCAGATGCACGCGCAGCTTCTCGGCGTCGACGGTCTTGAGCTTGAGGCACATGAAGTAACCCGAGTTGAAGGGGTAGTAATCCCAGGCCTTATCGTACTTGCCGCTGTTGAGCACGGCCTTGGTCTTGAGCGCTCGGCCCTTCATCACCTGGAACTTCTCTTCCTTCTGCGCCAGGAACTTGGGCGAACGCAGTGCTTCGATGACGAAGGTCTGCGACGGATGGGGGCAGTTGGAGATCTTGGCGCGGATGATGCCCATGGTCTTCTTTTCGAGGGCGGTCAGAACCGGCGCGTTCTCGCCGCTCTTGCCGTCGGCGAAGGTGATGAAACCGGTGCGGAAGCCCCAGACGAACTCTTCCTTGGTGGCGCCGTCGAGCTTGATCGCCAGGATACGCGGATGCAGGTTGGCCAGTTTGCCGAAGAGCGACTCTTTCATGCAGTCTTCGTAGAAGAGACCGAAGTAGGCGTCGTCGGTGATGGCAACGATGTTGCAGCCGGACTCGGCGACTTCCTTGATGGCGGCGACGATGGCATCCCCTTCGGCGACGGTCGGGGTGTAACCGCTGGGGTTGTTGGGGAAGTTGAGCAGCACCACGGCCTTGCCTTTCTCGGCGGCGGTGTTGGTCAGCACCGCTTTGAAGGCGGCGACGTCATAGCCGCCGGTGACGGTAAAGGTCGGAAACTTCTTGACGATGGCGCCGTTGCAGGTGCCGAAGGTCAGGTTGTAGTTGCCCCAAAGCATGTCGGGCAGAACCAGATGATCGCCGGCGCCGAGGAAGAGGTCGCCGACGATGGAAAGACCGTGGGTCAGGGCGTTGGTGACGATGGGATTACTGAAGTGTTTTCCCTGCATGCTGGGGTTTTCGCGGAGCATCTTCTCCCGCCACAGGGCGCGCAGTTCCGGTTTGCCGGCGGGCGGGGCGTAGGGATAGATGTCCTTGGGATCGAAGGCGGAGAGCTTGTCCTGAATGCACTGCAGGAACATCGGGCCGCCCTTTTCCGTGGCGATGCCGATGGTGGCGTTATATTTGTGCGCTTTATCCTTGGCTTCGGCCGACTGGGTAAGAATACCCTTGGGAAAAAAGAGGTTCTTGCCGAGGTCCGAGAGCATCTCAAGAACATAAGGATTGTGTTGGGTAAGCTGTTCGTTGAGTTCGACTGCCAATGGATTCATCATGGTCCTCCTGGGGTGTGGTATCCAAGCATTTAAGGTCGCGAATTTGGGAGAAACCGCGCCAAGCCGGAATTAAATCAGCAATGCGAGAAGCTTGTCAACGGGAATGTGTTCGCGGATTCCGTATACGGTAAAAAGTCAGCGACATTCCCACGCAGGGTGTTTTTCTCAGCCGCTTAGCGGATGACCCGGGTGGCCATCCCCAGAGTCTGGAAGGGAACCTTAAGATTGAGCCGTCGTGCGACCTGCAGATTGATGACCAGGGAGACCCGGCGTGGCGTGTGCAGTTCCATCGCCGCCGGAGAAACCCCGGAAAGAATCTTGCCGAGCATCTCCGCCACCACTTCCCCCTGTTCCTGGGGATCGGCTTCCAGGGAAACCAGCGCGCCCTGATCGCAAAGAGAAGGAATCTGGGAAATCACCGGCAAGTTTTCCCGCGCGGAAAAGGCCATGATCTGACCGAGACCCAGGTGCAGTACGGCACTGTCGGCAACGAAGAGGCTGTCGACGGAACCGCTCATGACCCTCAATGCCGAGTCAATTTCCCCGGGGGCGGCGATATCCTTGGGCACCAGCGACACCCCGCACTTGGACAGGATCTCGCCGAGGCGACGAACCTGCAAGACCGATCCGGCATCGGACGAGGAGAAGAGGACGCCAATGGTCTTCACCGGGAAGATCTCGCGAAAGGCCTTAATCAGGGTCTCCATGGGGGTTTTGCCGCTGGCGCCGGCCAGGTTTTTGCTGGAGCCCGGAAGGATGCCTAAAGCCGCCGGATCATAGACGTCGCCGAAGAGGACTGGCGTCCCCCGCGCCTCTTTGCGGGCCACCAGTGTGGCCGGGGCACCGTACGTGACGATGACGTCGGCGCCGATCCCCACCGCCTTACGGATGCTGTTGGTCCAGGACATGGTATCGGGGTTGGGCGTCTGGACATAGACTTCCAGCCGCTGCTCCAGCCCCGCTTGCCGCACCTTTTCGAGAAAGGCTTCATGGGCCAGGCGATAGCGCTCGAGGTCGCCGGTGATGATCACCGCGACGAAGGATTTCTCCTCGGCCCAGGCGGGGTCGACGCCGGTGACGAAAAGCGCCAGCGCCGGCAGCAGCCAACAGAGGAAGTATCGTGAAATAGCGTGGGTTATCCGCACAAAAAAGACCTTCTCAAGGGTCGTGGCCTACCAGGAGCGGGCGACGCTGAGCATATACAACTGGGCCGCTCCATCAAAATTGCTGTTGTTCCGGTCTTCGTAATCGTCATGAGAGAAACGGGCCGCACAGCTCCAGCCCTTCGCCAGGTTCCATTCCAGCCCCAGTCCCAGCCCCATCTGCACGATTTCCAGCTCGCTCAACGAGCGCAGATCAGCGGCATCGACATGACCGACATTGGGCAGATTCTCCGGCAGGAATCCGGGTTTGAAATAAGACCGAGAGCGGATATGGCGTGCTTCGAAGAGCGCCCGCAACCGTTCACGCAATTGCCAGTTGGTCGAAAAGGTCAGGGTGTGAACCCGTTGCCGGTAGTCGACATTGGTATCGAAAAGGCTGTTGTCGTCCTCGGCACCGATTCCGTAGGTCAGATCCTGGCCCAGATCGGAACGAAGAAAGCCGTAATAGAGATTGGTGCTGACGCTGTCGGTGAGTTGAGCCCAGAACCCGGCGGTAAAATCTTCCTGTTGCTGCCGGCGGTCGAGGGGCCTGTCCCAACTGGAGCGGGCGAAGTTACTGTTGCGCCCGTCGGTCAGTCGGATGTTGGCGGTGGTGCCGAAGCGGTCCGTGGGATTCCACGCCACTCCGGCATAGAGGCGATGGCGTTCTTCCAGGGAAGCGCCGTAGGCGGGAGCGTCGGAAGTCTGAAATTCATACCAGCTGTTGAACTTAAGTCGCGGATTGCCGAGGGGCCGAGCAATGAGACTGGCCCGGAAGCGGTTGATCCGTTCGTCCTCGGGCAGCTCCCACAAAGGATCGTAAAAAGGGTTGGCAGAATCGTAAAACTCCCCGGTGCGGTCTCGATGGATGTCGCGGTGCTCGAATTCCCCCATCAGGGTCAACTGCCGGACGGGGCGCCAGGAGAGCTTGCCGAAATAGCTGGCCCGGGTCAGATCCATGTTCTGACGGGTGGCGACGAAACCGTCCCCCGGCAGTCCGCCCACCAGCAATTGCGCCGGGCTGCTGCTTTCCTGATCGAGCATGCGGTAACGGAAATTGACGGTGAACTCGGGTCGGGGGGTCAGGGTGAGATCGGCCGACGCCTTGTGAAAGTCCGTTTCCGCATCGGCCGAAGAGACATCGGCGAGGTGCGAAAGATTCTCCTTCTTGCCGAGGGTGTACCCAGCGGCGGCGTTGAATCCGCCCGAGGGGGAGGTACTGACCTTGAAAGTCGTGGCAGTCAGGCGGGAATCGGGAACGGCATCGTGTTGATAGTCGCCCGGAGTACGAACGATGTAATCACCATCACGGATATCGCCGAAATGATCGACGGTTGCCGATTCTCGATCGCGGAACTCACGAAAAACCTGCTCGACGGCCACATTGACATAGCCGACATGGGCATCCAG
>DIVU01000398.1 GCA_002423365.1 Desulfuromonadaceae bacterium UBA6124
CGAAATCAGCGCGTTGTGGTAGCCCTCGGAGACCGGCATGATCGAGCCGACATCGAGCTTTCGCACCAGCTCTGCGATCTCCTCGGCGAACCCCGCTTGGCTCGGCCGGTGTTCCAGCGTCCAGGCGCTCGCCGAGTAGCGGCTGTGCGCCGACTGCCCCTCGGCGCTGTTGACGATGGCATGCACCGTCAGGCCGTTACGCGCCATGCTGCGCACCACCCACAGGCCGACCTGGGTATCGCCGACAATCGCCAGCACCCGTTTACGGCGGTCCGGATCGATCAGGGACGGGTTGATCGGTTTGACACAGTGCATAAAAGCTCCCATTCGTTATTAGCCACAGACACACACGGACAAAAGCGGACAAAACCGGATCTGTCCACGGAATAGACGGGAAAAAGGCTTTAAAATCTTTTTGACGAGATAGGGCTTTTTAATTATCTTCCGTATTCCGTGGCCCAAAAGCCTCTGTCCGCCTTGGTCTGTGTGTGTCCGTGGCAAGAAACATCACAGTTTTTGAAAAATGGTTCTCACCTCTTCCGCCACCTGTTCCCAGCTGCGCACGCCGCTGGCCCGCACCACCGCTTCGGCGGTCCAGGATTGCGCCAGCACCTCGGCCAGGGCTGTGCGCAGGGGCTCCACCTGCTCGGCGGGGACGATGCGCCCGGCGGCGGGGACGGGGAGGATGTCCGGCACCGCGCCGACGTCGCTGGCGACCACCGGCGTGCCGCAAGCCAGACTTTCGAGGACCGCGTTGGGGCAGCCTTCCCGGTACGAGGCCAGCACCCCGACATCGGCGGCGCCGTAGTAGAGGGGAATCTTATCATAGGATTGCCGACCCGGCAGGATCAGCCGCTCATCCACCCCGGCATCCCGCGCCACCTGCCGCAGCCCCTCCGCCGTCCCCCCCTGAGCGGGGCCGCCGACGATGACCAGCCGCACCTCCTCGGGCAATCCGGCCAGGGCCTTGATCGTTTCATGATGCCCCTTGCGGTGCCCCAGGTGGGCCACCGTCACCAGCAGCCGACCATCTTCCGGCAAATCGAGCTGCCGTCGGCATTCCTGCCGGTCGCGGGGGTTGAAATGCTCGCGATCGACGCCGTTGACGATGACGTGCAACCGGTCCTTCGGCACCCCCAGCTTGTGGGCTTCGTCGGCCATCTTCGACGACACGCTGATCACCGCCGCCGCCCCCTGCAGCGCCTCGGCGCATTGCCGGGTCTGGGACGACACCTTCAGGCATTCGTAGATCTTCCCCCGCAACGTGATGACGTAGGGGATGCCCAGTTCCCGGGCGAGAAGCGCCACGCCGACCCCGTCGGGCCAGACGAAATGGGCATCGAGCACATCGGGCCGCCACTCGCAGAGGAGGTTTTTCAGCCAGGGCTTGAGGCCAAGGGCATAGAGGCGGGCGTCGGCGTTTTTGAAGAAACGGGGGATGTAGAAAAAGCGCGGACGATGGACTTGCAGCTCCTGCCAGGGTTGCGCCTGGGGATGGCCGCCCTCCCCGGCCAGGCCGGGGAACCAGGGGACCGGCGAACAGACCCGCAGTTCTTCCAATCGCGCCAGCGCCGCCAAACGCTGATAGACAAACATCCCCCAGGTGGGGTTCGATGCGTTGGGGAAACAGTAAGAGAAAGAGAGGATTTTCAAACAACCTCCAAGTTCATCAGCCACGGACACACACAGACACAATCGGACAAAAACCGTAATCTGTCCACGGAAGGCACGGAAATCACGGACAAAATCTTGAAAAGCATTTTTGACGGGATAAGGGCGGATAGAATCGGATGGCAAAACCACAAGCCCGAAGATTTATCCGGTTCTATCCGCAGCGATCCGCCTTTATCCTGTCTAAGACCCAGCCTTTGACCTTTCGGTTTTCTTTCCGTGCTTTCCGTGGCCCAAAGAGAAGCGATCGACTTTGGCTAGGATCGGGTCAACGTTACGTCAACAGCTCCACCTGCCCCGCCAGGGGGGTGTTTGCCAGCAGGGCGACCAGCTTGCCGTCCGCCGTCAGCATGCGGGTGTCGTAAACACCGGCCAACGCCACGTACAGGGCATCATAAACCGTGACGCCGCACGCCAGGGCAATATCCAGGGCCAGCGGCAGGAGTGTGCGCCCTGCTTCGATGCGCAGCGGCAAAGACCCAATGGCCGCGCCAATCTCCCGGGCTTCGGCTTCGGTCAACTCGCCCCGGCGCACCTTCTTCCACAGGATGTTGCCCGTCTCCGGATAGATCAGATCCGGCGCCAGCAACTCCACGGCCTCCTCCTCCACCCGGACGAACCACGCCCCCGCCTGCTCTGAACCGGCTTCGGGGATATAAGCCTTGATCAGCACGCTGGCATCGACCACCCGGATCATCGGCCACGGTCTTCCCGCAGCAAGTCGACGCTATCGGAAAAAGTCCCGCCCTTGGCCAGCAATCGCTCCCGGATGGTAGCGGCACGCTGAGCGACATCGCGGCCCTGACGGGCGCTGCGGATGAGAATATCGCTGACTTCCTGCTGCAAGGGGCGATTGTGGCGCCGGGCCCGTTGTTTGAGTTCCTCCACGACCTCGTCGGGAAGATTGCGAACCAGAATGTTAGGCATGACGACCTCCAATATGATAGCAATATGATAGCACGCGGCCGTTAAAGATAAATACCTGAGGGTTTTTCAACGCGGATAAAATCAGACAAAACCTGATCTGTTCACGGAAAGCACGGAAATCACGGACAAAATCTTGAAAAGCTTTTTGAAGTACTGATCTTCCGCTGACCCCTAGTTTCCGTGTCTTCCGTGCTTTCCGTGGACCAAAAGATTTTCGTCGCCTCTGGGCGACGTAAGCCATTTTCGGAATTCCACCTTGACAGGCAGTCCCTCACGCTTTACCTTCAGGTAAGGCATTAGGCTTTTATCCCAACCCCGTTGTTCAGAGAGGCGCCCATCATGCCCATGGCGAAACTCAGCAGCAAAGCCCAGGTCGTTCTGCCCGCCGCCATTCGCAAGCGTTTGCGGATCGAGCCCGGCGATACGCTGGAAATCACCGAGGAAAACAACGCCATCCTGATCCGCAAAGCGCCCGATTCGACGGCGGATGCCCTCGGCGCCTGCGGTTCAAGCCTCTGGCGGGACTACGAAAAAGAACTGGAGGAGGCGCGGGATCAATGGAGCGCCTGATCTCCGGCAAAGAACGCCATGGCGGGCTCTACGCCCTCGACA
>DIVU01000394.1 GCA_002423365.1 Desulfuromonadaceae bacterium UBA6124
GGCCAGGGCCAGGCCGGGGTAGAGTTCGCCCTGGGCGGTAATCAACAGGGGGATACGACGAAAAATGCCGTCGCGATCGGCAACGGCATTGAGAAAACCGGCGGCGGAAATCCTCTCGGCCAGTTCCGGCAGAACACCCAAACGTCCCCGCGCATCGAAAAGCCGGGATTCGGGGATGGGCAGCGCCAAAGCGGGAGGCTCGGCGCCGGTCCAGACCCCGGCGCCGGGAGCTTCGAAATGAACCTTGTAGCCCATGACAAAGGGGCCGGCGGCAAGAACCCTGGCCAGGGCCTGATCGGAAAAGGGCGGTGTCGGAGTTTGGAACATCGCCTCAAGCCGTTCTCGCAATTGCGAATCCAACGCCTCGGGACGCATGCGGTCGGGCTCGGCGAGCATCATGTCCACCCCCACCGCGCGGGGCTCGCCGTGACGCACCTGGTCCAGTAGCAGAGCCAGCAGCGAGCGGGGCCAGGGCCACTGGCCATACTCTTGCAGACTGGGGTCGTCGATATCGACGATGACCACCTGGGGTTCGGAGATGGATTCTGCGGAAACCCGGAGCAGCAGGTCATAAACCCGTTGGTCCAGGTCGCTGACCAGTGCCGGTCGCCAAATCGACAGGATGCAAGCGAACAGGGTGAGCCCCGCCCCAACCAGCAGGATGAGCCGTCGCCCGCGAATGAGATCGCGGCCGATCTTCGATTCGAGAAGATGCAGCATCAGCGCACAGTGATTTCGACACGCCGGTTACGCGGTTCGGACACCTCATCGGCGGTCGGCACCAGCGGATTGCGCTCACCGTGGGAACTGGTTTCAAGCATGGTCGGGTCGATGCCGCTATCGGTCAACATCATAGCGATGATCGCGGCGCGCTCCCGGGAAAGACGCATATTGGCCTCGTTGGAACCGACCGTGTCGGTGTGGCCGACGACGCTGGTATCCACCGACCGGCGCTCGCGGATCGTCGCGATGACCTCGGGAATGAGCGCCTGCGACTCTTCGGTAAGAGCCTTGGAACCTTTTTGGAAATAGAGGATAAAGCGCCGCACCGGCTCTGGCTGCACCGCCAGGGCGTCGTGAAAACGGGCCTTGACCTCATCGGCGGACAGGAGCGTCGGAGCTGCGGGGGAAGCCGCGGCATCGGCGACGACTGTGGCCTGCCAGGCCTGGCCGAGGGTTTGCGTACCTTGCGGATTGCTGACGGTAATACGCCCCACCGTGCCGTTGTCGTCCGGCAAGAGCACAAACATACTTGGGGGGGGAGCTTGCGGAGCGCTGCACGCCGCCAGCATTGCAGAGACAGAAAGCACAACCAGTATTCGCGACAACAACCCCATCAGACGATCCTTCCTCCGGCATAAGTCATCCGACAATATTCATGACAAAGTGCGTTCCCCTCACCCCCACCGTCCCCACCGGGGTTTCCAGACGCACGGCATCGGGCGCGAGCTTGGAGATCTGCCCGGAAACGAAGGCCGCCATCCCCCGGGCCAGGCGCAGCACCAGCCCAAAACGCCCCTCGCCGGGGGCGAATTCGAACTGTTCGACGGCCAAGTCACTGTTGCCACCGAGAGAGAGGCGGGTATCATCGCGAAAGACCACACCAACCCGGCCCGTCTCGCCGGTCTTGAGCTGATCGCCGCGATAGAGCACTTTCCCCGCCTCCGCCGTAATCGCCTCCCCGCCGCGCAGGACAAAAACCTCCCCCTCAACGTTCTTGATGCTGCCGATACGCTCATCCTGAGCCTGGACAAAAGCGGGACAGAAGACCAGCAACACCAGAAGAAAACATAACCCTTTCATAAACGCCCTCCATGTTCGCAGGTTGATGGCTCATCCACCGAGCCCTTGGCGGAACCATGCAATTTTAACATAAAAGCCGGATAGACCTTGGCGGGAAAACTTCGGGAAACAGCTTTGTGGCCGGGGGGAAAATCAGACTTGAGCCGCTTGCCGGGTTTGTTCAACCGCATTGGCACACTTTTCGTGCAAGGAACTGAAAATCATGTCGAGCACGGCCTTCTGTCGCATCTCGTGCTTGTTCAGCACCGCAAGACAGCTGCCCATGGGAAACTGTTTGTGCAGATATTCGGCGTCCCGCCCGGAAAGAATGATGATGCGGTTGCGGCCGACCCCCTTGGCCACGGCGTAGCCGAGCATCTTGCGTCCGTCGAGCCCCGGCATTTCCAGATCGAGCAGCAGCAGCGACAGATCCTCGTGAATCGCCGCCAGCCCCCGGATCGGATCGAGGCAGGTACTGAACTCCAGCGCCGGATAGCGCTCATGGACGTAGTCCTCGATATAGTCGAGAAAAAGTTGATCATCGTCGATCATAAGAACTTTCTGCATCGTTTTCATCCTCTTCGGGGCAGGGGCCAACATGAAAATTAGACGGCATAAACCCTGCCTGTCAAGGGATAATTTCACCCATTCGGGCCCTTGCTAATGGGCCTCGCGCCAGTTGGCGCCAACGCCGATGTCGACCAGCAGCGGCACGCTCAGCGCCACCGCCCCTTCCATCTCGCTCCGCACCAGTTCCCGCACCCGCTCCAGCTCGACTTCCGGCACGTCGAAAACCAGTTCGTCATGCACCTGCAGCACCATCCGCGTCTGCAGTCCTTCCTCCGTAAGCCGCCGGTGGATACGGACCATGGCGACCTTGACGATGTCGGCGGCCGAGCCCTGAATCGGGTAGTTGATGGCGTTGCGCTCGGCATAACTGCGAATCGCGCCATTCTGGCTGAGAATCTCGGGCACGGCGCAGCGCCGCCCGAGCAACGTGGTAACGTATTGGTTCGCGCGGGCCTCCTCCTTCTTGCTCTCCATGAAGGTCTTGATGCCGGGGTAACGGGCGAAATAGTTGTCGATGAAGATTTGCGCCTCGCGAGTCGGAATGCCGAGATCCTTGCCGAGACTGAAGGCGCCCATGCCGTAGATCACCCCGAAATTGATGGTCTTGGCCTGGCGGCGCATTTCGCTCGTCACCATCTCGGGGAAGACCCCGAAGACCTCGCTGGCGGTGCGACGGTGGATATCCTCTCCCTGAGCGAAGCTTTCCTTGAGCACCGCCTCGTCGGCCAGATGGGCAAGGATGCGCAGCTCGATTTGCGAATAGTCGGCGGCGAGCAGCACATTCCCCTCGGCGGGGATGAAGGCCTCGCGGATGCGCCCCCCCTCCTCGGTGCGAATCGGGATGTTCTGCAAGTTCGGCTCGCTGGAGGAAAGGCGGCCGGTGGCGGTCACCGCCTGGTTGAAACTGGTGTGAATACGCCCGGTATCGGGGTTGACCAGTTTCGGCAGAGCGTCGCAGTAGGTATTCTTGAGCTTGGCCAGGGAACGATGTTCGAGGATACGCGCCGCTACGGGATGTTGCTCGGCCAGAGCGCTGAGCACCTCGACGTCGGTGGACCAGCCGGTCTTGGTCTTGCGCCCCTTCGGCAACCCCAGACGTTCGAAGAGGACTTCACCGAGTTGCTTGGGGGAAGCGATATTGAAGGGCCCGCGAGCCAGCTCGTGAATCTCCCGTTCCAGGGCCGAAAGTTTTCCCTCCATCTCTTTCGACAGAGCCCCGAGAAAGTCGCTGTCGATGCGGATTCCAGCCCATTCCATCGCCGTCAGCACTTCGACCAGCGGCATCTCCACCTCATCGAAAAGCTGCCGCTGTTCCATTTCCTCCAACTTTGGTTCGAGCGCTGCAGCCAGGCGCAGGGTGATGTCGGCATCCTCGGCGGCGTAGTGGATGGCTTTTTCCACCTCGACCTCGGCGAAGCCGATCTGCTTCTTGCCGCTGCCCGCCACCTCGGCGTAACTGACGGTCTTGTGGCCGAGCAGTTCGCTGGCCAGGGCATCCATCCCATGACTCTTGGCGGCGGGCTGGGCCAGATAGGAGGCGATCATGGTGTCGAAGAACGGTCCCTTGACTTCGATCCCGGCCCGGCGCAGCACGAGCAGGTCGTACTTGAGGTTCTGGCCGATCTTGAACAATTGGGGATCTTCCAGTAGCGGCCGCAACGCTTCCAGCACTTGCTTGGAGTCGAGCTGTTCGGGGGCACCCAGGTAACGATGCCCGACGGGAATGTACCAGGCCTCTTTCTCCTTGATGGAAAAGGAGAGCCCGACCAGGTCGGCGCGAACCGCGTCGAGGCTGGTCGTTTCGGTGTCGAAGGCGAAGCGCCCGGCGCGACGCAGCTCGGCCGTCAGTCCGTCTAGTCCGGCCGCATCCAGCACCCCTCGGTAGCCCGCGCCGTCGGCGCGGCTCTCGGTGGAGAATTCTTGGATCAGCTTATGAAACTCCAGTTCCTTGAACAGGGCGGTCAGCGCCTCGCGGTTCGGCTCAGAGAGGGCGAAGCTCGAATAATCGAGATCCAGGGAGAGATCATCGACCAGGGTCACCAGTTGCTTCGACAGCCGCGCCTGTTCGGCGAACTCCCGCAGCTTCTCCCCCATCTTCCCCTTCACCTCGGCGCTGCGCTCCAGCAGGTTCTCCACCGTGCCGAACTCGCGGATCAATTTGACCGCCGTCTTCTCGCCGATCCCCGGAACCCCAGGGATGTTGTCGGAGCTGTCCCCGGCCAGGGCCTGCACCTCGATGACCTTGTCCGGCGTGCCGCCGAAGCGCTCCGCCACTTCCTCCAACCCGGAGACCTTATCCTTCATGGTGTCGAGCAGGCGAATTCGGTCGCTGACGATCTGCATCAGGTCCT
>DIVU01000179.1 GCA_002423365.1 Desulfuromonadaceae bacterium UBA6124
AGCAGGGCGACGCCGATGCTGATGGCCGAGTCGGCGACGTTGAAGGCCGGCCAATGGTGCCGGTACCAGTGGACATCGAGAAAATCGATGACCTCGCCGAGGCGCACCCGATCAATGAGATTGCCGACGGCGCCGGAAAAGACCAGGGCCATGGCCCAGATATGCAGACGCTGCTGGTCGGAAATACGCCGCAGATACCAGAGGATGCCGACCGCCGCGAGGGTGGCGACGGTGATGAAAAAGGGCACCCGGAAGGCGTTATCGGCGAGAATGCCAAAGGCCGCCCCTTTGTTGCGGACATAGGTGATGTGGAAAAAATTCTCGAAGACGGTCACCGATTCATACAGGGCGAAGCGATGGTCGATATAGAATTTGGTCAACTGGTCGACAACCAGCACCACCAGGGAAACGATGAGCAACAGACGATAACGGAAAGGCACGGGAACTCCGGTGAGGAGTGAGGGGGGAGGAGTGAAGAGTGCAATAGGTTTTCACCCGACTCCTCACCCCTCACTCCTCACGGGTTTAACGAAGCGCTTCCAGGCAGCGCTGGCAGATGGTCGGATGTTCGCTGAGGGTGCCGACAGTGACGGCGTAGTTCCAGCACCGTTCGCACTTATCGCCCTGGGCTTTCTCCACCCGGACCTTGAGACCGGGCACCTCGCCGCCGGCGGCGTCGCCGGGCAGATCGTCGACTCGTTCCGCCTGGGAGACGATGAAGAGGGTGGCCAGTTCGTCGCCATAGCTTTCGAGCAGATCGCGCCATTCGCCGGCGGGAGCCGCGACCAGAACGCGGGCGTCGAGGGAGTGGCCGATGAGCTTGTCGGTCCGGGCCGTCTCCAGGGCCTTGGAGACATCGGAGCGTACCGCCAGCAGCTTTTCGTAGCGCGCTTCGAGATCGGCGTCGAGCAGGCTCGTTTCGAAGCGGGGGAAGCTCGCCAGATGCACGCTCTCTTCGCGCTTGCCGGGGAGTTCCCGCCAGATCTCGTCGGCGGTGAAGGAAAGGACCGGCGCGATCAGCCGGGTGAGGGCGTCGAGGATGCGGTACATGGCGGTCTGGCCGCTGCGCCGCGCCGGGCTCTTGGCCGGGGCGGTGTAGAGACGGTCCTTGAGCACATCGAGGTAAAAGGCACTCATGTCGACGCTGCAGAAGTTATGCACGGCGTGATAGAGGATGTGGAATTCGTAGTCGTCGTAGGACTTCTCCACCCGGCCCACCAACCGTTCCAGGCGCGATAGGGCCCAACGGTCGATTTCCAGTAGCTCGCCATCCGCCACCGTATCGGTCGCGGGATCAAAACCGTGCAGGTTGCCAAGGATGTAGCGGGCGGTGTTGCGGATGCGCCGGTAGGCGTCGGAGAGGCGCTGGAGAATCTCCGGGCTGATGCGGATGTCGTCCCGGTAGTCCTGGGCGGCGACCCACAGGCGCAGGATTTCGGCGCCGAACTTCTTGATGACCTCTTCCGGGGCGACCACGTTCCCCTGGGATTTGGACATCTTCTTGCCGTTGCCGTCGACGACGAAGCCGTGGGTCAGCACTGCCTTGTAGGGCGCGATGTCGCGGGTTCCGACGGCGGCGAGCAGGCTCGAATGGAACCAGCCGCGATGCTGGTCGCTCCCCTCCAGATAAAGATCGGCGGGGGATTTCAGTTCGGGTCGCTGCTCCAGCACGGCGGCGTGGGACACTCCCGAATCGAACCAGACATCGAGAATGTCCATCTCCTTGCTGAAACTGTCGTGGCCGCAGGCCGGGCAAGACGTTCCGGCCGGAAGCAGCTCTTTTGCTTCCTTCTCGTACCAGAGGTCACTCCCCGTTTCGTTGAAGAGATCGGCGACATGGTGCATAACCTTGCCGTCGGCCAGGGCCTCGCCGCACTTCTCGCAGTAGAAGACGGTGATCGGTACCCCCCAGGTGCGCTGGCGGCTGACGCACCAGTCGGGGCGGTTCTCGATCATCCCGTGGATGCGCTCCCGGCCCCAGCGGGGAATCCATTCCACCTGGTTGATGTGGGCCAGGGCCTTGTCGCGCAGGTCGTTGGTCTCCATGGAAATGAACCACTGCTCGGTGGCGCGGAAGATGATCGGCTTTTTGCAGCGCCAGCAGTGGGGATAGCTGTGCGAGACCTTGCCCTCGGCGAGTAGCGCGCCGACCTCCGCCAATTTGGCGTTGACCGCCTTGTTGGCCTCGTCGAGCTTCATGCCGCCGAAGAATTCCAGCTCCTCCCGGTAGCGGCCGTAGTCGTCCACCGGATTGTAGATGTCGAGGCCGTATTTCAGGCCGATCTGATAGTCGTCCTGGCCGTGGCCGGGGGCGGTATGCACGCAGCCGGTCCCCGCTTCGAGGGTGACGTGGTCGCCGAGCATGAGCAGCGAGGGCCGGTCATAGAAGGGATGGCGGCAGTTCTTGCCGTCGAAGGGGGTGGGATCGAAGGTGGCCAGCACCTGGTAGTCGCTGATGCCCAGGGTTTTAAGCACCCCGGCGTAGAGCCCCTCGGCCATGATCAGCACCTCGCCGCCCGTTTCCACCGCGACGTAGGGCAGGGCGGGGTTAAGGCTGACGCCGAGGTTGGCGGGGATGGTCCAGGGGGTGGTGGTCCAGATGACGAAGGCGAGCTTTTTTCCGGCCAAGGCCGCAAGGGAGTCCGGCAGTGCGTCGGCGTAAGGAAACTTGACGAAGATGGAGGGTGAGCTGTGGTCGGCGTATTCCACCTCGGCCTCGGCCAGGGCGGTGACGCAGGAGGAGCACCAGTGTACCGGTTTTTTCCCTTTGTAGAGCCCGCCGCGCTCGGCGAAACGGGCCAGTTCCCGGGCGGTGGCCGCTTCGTAGTCGGCGGTCATGGTCAGGTAGGGATGCGCCCAGTCGCCGAGTACGCCGAGGCGCTGGAACTCCTCGCTCTGGATGTCCACCCATTTCTTGGCGTAGGTGCGGCACTCCCGACGGATCTCGGCCTTGCTCATCTCCCGTTTCTTCGACCCCAGCTGCTTGTCGACCATCAGCTCAATGGGCAGGCCGTGGCAGTCCCAGCCCGGCACATAGGGCACATAAAAGCCCTGCATGCGGCGGCTCTTGAGGATGATGTCCTTGAGGATTTTATTCAGGGCATGGCCGATATGGGTGTGGCCGTTGGCATAAGGGGGGCCGTCATGGAGAATGAAAGTGGGACGCCCCCGGCCGGCCGTGTCGAGCAGCCGATAGAGCTCCATGGTTTCCCATTGCTTGAGAATTTCCGGTTCCCGTTGGGGTAGATTGGCACGCATGGGGAACTCGGTGACGGGCAGATTGAGAGTGTCTTTATAGTCCATGGAAAGGCCTCCGGGAGGGAAAAATCAAGTCTCGCAGACTAGCAAAACCGCCGGATAAGTCAAGGGAAAAGGCTGTGCGGAGGGGGTGGGGAGGGGGCCGGCGCCCCGAGGGATGGGCTGGGGCGCCGGACGGAGAGTAGGGTTCAGAGGCCGGCGCGCAGATCCTGTTCCAGACGGAAAATGCTCTGGCGCAGCAGGTCGCTGATATTGGTGCCCGCTTCCTGGGCGATCTTGCTCAGGGTCTCCATTTCGTTGCCGTTGATCCGGCAGGAGACGATGTATTTTTTCGGTTGGTTAACGGCTCTTCCCATGGCTGGGCTCCTTTCCTGGCTCTGTGTGTCGTATGGTGATGGGTCGAAGGGGCTCATGTGTGCCACTGTACTGGCTGTATACGCTTTAGCAAGAGCCTTGCCAGGTTGCAGTATGCAACAAGATTAAAAATAAAAACGCTATTAAATTAGATATTTATTCCTATTTTTCTCGTTTTTGTGGGGTGTGCTGGAAAGCTTTCAGGTGTGTCATCCTGGGAATTGTGTGCCATTTTAGGACATCTCTGTGTCATTCTGGCTCACTATGCACAAGGTGCAGTCTTCCTGCCCCAGGATTACCGCTTTAGCCGAAGGTGGACTGTGTCATTGTTGGCACGGTGCGCTGGCGCTTGCCGAGGGAGGGAAAGCAAAAAAAACCCCGGGCGGGGAACCCGGGGGTCGCGGAAATATCTTCTTTTCGGGGAATCAGCCGACTCTGGAGGAGGATTACTGGCTGAAAAGAAGATAGTGCGAGGAACTTGTCGTCTCGGTGGTGGTCGATGCTAAAGTGGACAGGGGCTCCAGGATAGGCCCTGGGCCTCGGCCACGGGTGGGCTGCACAGCTTTCCACCGATGGTATTGATCCCTTTACGAAGGGCCGCATCCTCCCGAATCGCTTCAGCCAGGCCGCGTCCGGTGATCCGGCGCACGTAGGGGAGGGTCGCGTTGGTCAGGGCGAAGGTGCTGGTGCGGCTCACCGCTCCCGGCATATTGGCCACGCCGTAATGGATGACCCCGTCCACCGAATAACTCGGATGGTCGTGGGTGGTGGGGCGGATGGTCTCGACACAGCCGCCCTGATCGACGGCCACATCGACGATTACGCTGCCGGCGGTCATGGCGGCGACCAGTGCGCGCCGCACCAGGATCGGCGCCCGGGCACCGGCGACCAGCACCGCGCCAATGATCAGGTCGGCGCCGCGTACTTCCTCTTCGATGGTCTGGGAGTTGCTCATCAACGTCTGAACGCGGTTGCCGTAATGATCGTCGAGGGTGGCGAGGCGCCGGCTGTCGATGTCGATGACGCGCACGTCGGCGCCCATGCCGACGGCGATGCGCAGGGCGTTGCCGCCGACCGTGCCGGCGCCGAGAATCACCACCCGCGCCGGCCGCACGCCGGGGACTCCGCCGAGTAGCAGTCCCTTGCCCCCCTGTTCACGCTGCAGCAGGTGCGCGCCGATCTGCACGGACATGCGCCCGGCCACTTCACTCATCGGATGAAGCAGGGGGAGCAGGCCGTCGGCCAGTTCCACCGTCTCGTAGGCGATGCCGGTGACGTCCCGCTCCAGAAGCGCCTGGGTCAACCCCGGGTCGGGAGCGAGGTGCAGATAGGTAAAGAGCAGTTGGCCGCCGTGCAGCAGGGGATACTCGGCGGGGAGGGGTTCTTTGACCTTGACGATCATCTCCCCGTCGGCATAGAGTTCTTCGGCATCGGCCACCAGTTCGGCGCCGGCCGCGCGGTAGTCGCCGTCCTCGATCCCGGCGCCGGTTCCGGCGCCGGTCTGGATCAGCACCCGGTGCCCGTCCTCGACCAGGGCGCGCGCTCCCGCCGGGGTCAGTCCGACCCGGTATTCATGGGTTTTGATTTCCTTGGGAACGGCAACGATCATTTTAATCTCGCTAAAAAATCTTCATTGAGAATAACGACCGGCAGCCCATTTCGTCAAGGAAAAATCGCGGGCTAAGGGCTTTCCCGGCGACGCCGGAAGTAGGCTCATAAAAGTATGGAATCTTTCGACAAACGCCATTTTTTAATGCCCCGGGCCGAGATCGGCTATCTGCGCTTTATCCTCGAAAGTTACGATGGTCTGGCCTTCGTGCGCACCCTCGACCCCCGGCAGGCCCTGGTCGAAATCGCCTTTCCCCGCTCGCGGCGCCAAGATGCCGAAGCCCTGCTCGCCGCCCTGGCCAGCGAATGCGCCATGCAAAGGGTGCCGCCGCCCGAGCCCGGGTGCTATCCCGAGATCGTTTGACGGCGGGCGCCGCCGTTGCCGATTCCGGCTTTCAAACGATCCGCGGATGTGCTAACTATAAGACTTCCGTTGCCTCTTCTTCCGCGCAGTTTCAGTCAAGGATGCCGCCGATGCCTTTTGCCGCCCTTGCCCTTCAGGTGCCGACCCTGCTGATCCCACGAGCCGATCTCGATCTGACCCGGTGGGCGGTGATCGCCTGCGACCAATATACCTCGCAGCCCGAATACTGGCATGAAGTAGAGCGTCTGGCCGAGGGGCATCCCTCGACCCTCCATCTGATCTTCCCCGAAGTCTATCTCGACGAGACGGAGAGTGCCGCGCGCATTGACGCCATCAACGCGACCATGGAACGCTATCTTGCCGAGGGGATTCTCGAAGCCCAGCCCCCGGGCTTCATGCTGGTCGAACGCCGGACGGAGACGGCCCCGTCGCGCAAAGGACTGGTAGTCGCTCTCGATCTGGAAGCCTACGACTATCGGCCCGGTTCCACCTCGCTGATCCGCGCCACCGAGGGGACGATCCTCGAGCGACTGCCGCCCCGTATCAGCGTGCGGGAGAAGGCTCCCATCGAACTGCCGCATATCATGGTGCTGATCGACGATCCCGAGATGACCGTCATCGAGCCCCTGGCGGAACTCGATCTGCCCCTGGCCTACGATTTTTCCCTGATGCAGGGGGGCGGACATCTGTGCGGCCGCCGGGTCGCCGATCCGGCCGTCATCGCCCGGGTCGGGCAATCCCTGGAACGCCTGGCCGACCCGCGCCGCTTCGCCGAGCGCTATCAGGTCGAGGAGCGACCGGTGCTTCTTTACGCCATGGGGGACGGCAACCATTCCTTCGCCACCGCCAAGGCGATCTGGGAAAAGATCAAAAGCGAGGCGCCTGATCAGGAAGCTATCATGGATCACCCGGCCCGTTTTGCCCTGGTCGAACTGGTCAACGTCCACGATTCTGGGCTGGAGTTCGAGGCGATCCACCGGGTGCTCTTCAATGTCGACTTCGACCGCCTGCTGCACCAGGCCGAGGTCTACTACCGGCGGCACGGCGCCGGATTTGCCTGCGAATTCTGTAACGATCTGGATGCCCTGCCGGAGAAGAGCCGGCGTCTGGAAGCGGACGGGCGTCAGCTTTTGCCCTTTATCGCCGGCGACCGTTGTGGTCTGCTGGTGATCGACCGGCCGCAGACCCATCTGGAAGTGGCGACCCTGCAGGGGTTTCTCGACGAAGCCCTGGCCGGGCAGCCGAACAGCCGCATCGATTATATCCACGGCGAGGGGAGCGTCACCGCCCTGGGCAAACGCCCGGGCAACGTCGGTTTCTATCTGCCGGCGATCTGCAAGCGCGAATTTTTCAAGAGTATCATTCTTGACGGGACGTTGCCGCGCAAGACCTTCTCCATGGGGGATGCGGACGAAAAGCGCTTTTACATGGAATGCCGGAAGATCGCGCCGTAGGGGGATGATATCCGAGTGATGGTCATGGGGGGACGTTTCAGACAAAATGGACGTCGATACCTTTCGGCGTTTGGCGGGAAAGTGATTTTCGGGATCTGCCTGCTGCTTGGGGTCGCCGCGCCGGCGGTGGCCGATTACCAGGTGCTGCTCAAATCCGGAGAAACGCTGTACGCCCGGGATTACTGGCTGGACAAGGTCGACAAGAACCTGATCCGGCTCGATCTCGATGGAACGACCCGCCGGGTGTCCCGGGACGGTGTCCACTACATCACCCCGATGCCCGAGGAAGATCCGCGGGCCCGGGTTGCGATCAAGCGCATCACCTTCGCGCCTAAAGAAAAGCTGGCCGCCGCCGTGGTTGAGGCTCCCCGGGAAGGGAGCGTCGCGGAGGCGGAGGAAAGTGCTTCGGTCACGGATGCCGCCCCGTCGCCATCCGCGGAGGCGGTCGCGACCTCGGCCGACGGCGCTGCCTCTTCCGTTGGCGATCCGCTGGCCATGGACGAATTCTGGCGGGAAGAGGCGGAGCGCATCGATGAGCAGCGGGAGGCCGCCAAGGAAGAGTTCAAGGCCGCCTTGGCCGGGGATGATCTGGCGGCGCGTCAGCAGGCCCGGCAGAAGATTCTCGATCTGACCGATGCCCGCTCCCGCCTCCGGGAAGAGGTGCGCAGCGCCCATGAGGGCGTGTTGCCGACCTGGTGGCGCTGGACCGCCGATTGACCGGGCGCCTCCACCGGAGAAACGGATGCCCCAAGTTGTCCACTCGTTTTACGACAACCCCGCCCTGACCGTGATCGGGTGTCCCCGTGCGTGAAAACAAATCCCTCCTTTTTTTTCTTCCCCTTCTTCTGCTCACGCTCCTGCCGTGGCTGACGCCGACGGCCGACGCCTGGGGGGCTTCGCGCATCGCGGTTCTTTATCCGGAGGTTCGCGAACCCTACCTTTCCGTTTTCAGTACCATCATTCGTGGCATCGAATCCCAAGGGGAGCGGCAGATTCTCCCCTATCCCCTGCCGGAAAATTTCGATTCCGACCGCGTGGAAAAGTGGCTGGCCGCTCGCCGGCCCGATGCCGCCATCGCCCTGGGTAGCCGTGGCTTCCAGATGGCCGAGGCGCTCAAGGGGAAGCTGCCGGTGGTGGTTGGGGCGGTGCTGCTCGCCCCCAACGGGCTGCCGGGCATCAGTCTGGCCGCCGATCCCCTGATTCTTTTCGCCACCCTGAAAGAGTTGGCTCCCGGCACCCGTCGGGTGTTCGTGGTCTATCAGCCCGAGGAGAGCGCCTGGCTGGTGGAGCGGGCGCGGGGCGCGGCGCGCCTCCAGGGGCTTGAACTGCATGCCCGGCCCGCCGCCGACCTGCGCGCGGCCGTGACCACCTATCGGGATCTGGTCGAAAATAGCCTGGGAGAAAGAGATGCCGTCTGGCTGACCATGGATTCGGTCAGCGCCAATGATCGGGCGGTCTTGCCGATGCTTCTTGAAACGGCCTGGAAAAGGAAATTCGTCCTCTTTTCCAGCAAGCCCGGGCATGCCAAGCAGGGCGCGCTTTTTTCCCAGTATCCCGACAACCATCGTCTCGGCCAGCAGTTGGGCGCCCTGGCCGAAAGCATCCGCGAGGGGCAAGAGGCTGACCTGGGGCCGAGCCGGGAATTGGAGACGGCGGTCAATCTGCGCACGGCGGCCCATCTCGGGCTGAATTTCCGGGCCGAACAGAAAGATCTCTTTCACCTGACCTTCCCCTGATCGGGGGAGGGAAGAGCCTCGGAGGGTGGTGTTTCGCAGGGGGAGGGTATGATTCCACGGCGTCTTTCACAGATTGGTTTCCGGGGCAAGCTGCTGGGTCTTGTCGGCCTCGGCATTTTTGCCCTGGCCCTGACCGCGGCCATGACCACCGCCTGGGTAACCAGCAACCGGACCCGGGCCCTGCTCGTCGCCCAGGGGCTGCAGGTCACCGGCACCCTAGCCGATCAGAGCCTCTTGGCCCTGCTCTATCGCAGCGAGGAAAATGCCCTGCGCCCCTTAAGGGCCATGCTCGGTTTTCCCGATGTCCGTCAGGCAGGGATTCTCGATCCCCAGGGGAAGCCGCTCTTTGTGCTGGGCGGCGACGAGGGTGACGGCTTCGTTCCCCCCGACTCGGGGCTTCTGCTCAAGCCCGAGCTGGTGCGGGAGAGTCCGGACGAATGGCTCTTTGTGGCGCCGGTCTACAGTGGCGACCTGCCGGCCGCCGGGGATGAGGGGACGGAGCTTTTCAATCCCAATGCCCTCTCCCGGGGCCGGGAATTGCTCGGTTACGCCAGTGTCCGGATGAGCAAGCGGGCCTTGCGTGCCCTGCAGACCCATATCTTCTGGGGCAACATCAGTATCGGCTGTACCTTCGCCCTTGGCCTGCTGCTGGTGATGAATCTCGGCATCAAGCGCATGATTCGGCCCCTTTACCGCCTCAGCCGGATTATGGAAGAGGCCAAACAGGAGGGGGCCCATGTCTACGCTCAGGTGCGGGGTCCCAAGGAAATCATGCACATGGCCGAGGCTTTCAACCTGATGATGAGCAGCCTCGAAGAGCGCGACCGGCGGCTGCGCAATCACCGTGAACAATTGCGGACCGAGGTGGCGATCCGCACCCGGGAACTGGTCGAGGCGCGGGACGCGGCCCTGACCGCCAATCGGCACAAATCCGAATTTCTCGCCAATATGAGTCATGAACTGCGTACCCCCTTGCAGGCGATCATCGGCTATGCCGACCTCGCCCGGGAAGAACTGGAGCTCGAAGGGCGCGACGCCAGTGTCGCCGATCTCAACCGCATCGTGCACAACGCCCGGCGGCTGCTGGCGCAGATCAACAACATTCTCGATCTGGCCAAAGTCGAGGCCGGACGCATGGAGCTCAACCTGCAACCGGTCCGGCTCCATCTCGTCGTCGAGGAAGCGCTGGAGACCATTCGTCCGCTCATGCTGCAGCAGGGCAACCGCCTCGAATCCCGTTTCGAAGGGGCGGCGCAAGAGGCGCGCATCGACCGGGAGAAGCTGTTGCAGTGCCTGCTCAATCTGCTCAGCAACGCCGGGAAATTCACCCACAACGGCCGCGTTACCCTGGTCGCCCGACTCGATCCCGCGCTTTTGCGGATCGATGTCATCGATACCGGCATCGGCATTTCGGCCGAGCAGCAGGAACTGATTTTCGAGGAATTCCGCCAGGCCGACGGTAGCCTCACGCGCAAATTCGAAGGGACTGGACTGGGGCTGGCGATCACCCGGCGCTTCTGTAAACTGATGGGGGGGGATGTTGCCTTGGTCAGCACGCTCGGCTCCGGCTCGACCTTCAGTATCCGCATTCCGTTGCCGATCGCGGAATCGGCGCCGGTCTTCCCGGTGGGCAAAGGGGACGAGGTCCAGGAAGCTTTGCCCTTTTCCGGAGCGGGGACGGGCTTTTGAGGTCACCATTAGCGAACGTGGGTCTGGTTTTTTTTGAGGAATTTTTTATGTGGATTTCTCATGCATCTTTCGGGGGGAGGACGATTTCACGCCTTGCGGAGATCGGCGGTTATGGCTGAGGCAGCCGAGGTTGATCGAAGATCAGGGGGAATGATGAGAAAGTGGAAACGATGGTCGATGGCCATGGTGCTGGCGGTGAGTTTTGGCTTCCCCGGGACAGGGCGGGGGGCCGACCCCGCCGAGCCCCTGCTGGTTGCCTACAATGACGGACTGGCCGAACTCTACGGAGACGAGGAGTTTGTCAGTATCGCCACCGGCAGCAAAAAACCGATCACCAGGGCGCCCGCGGTGGCCAGCGTCATCACCGCCGAAGACATCCGCGCCATGGGCGCCACAACCCTCGACCAGGCCCTGGAAACCGTACCGGGGTTGCATGTGTCGCTGTCGGCGGTAAACCGGTTGGATTCTGTCCATTCGATCCGCGGCATCCACACCGGCTTCAGTCCCCAGGTGCTGCTTCTGATGAACGGCATTCCCTTCCCTGAGCTCTGGACCAGCAGCCATCCCATGCTGTTTCGCCTGCCGGTGGCGAATATCGAGCGCGTCGAGATTATGCGCGGCCCGGGCTCGGCGATTTACGGCGCCGACGCCTACGCCGGGGTAATCAACATCATCACCAAGGATGCCGCCGGACTCGGCGGCACCCTCGGCGGTGGCCGGGTCGGTTCTTTTGACAGCCAGGAGCTCTGGCTGCAACATGGCGGAACCCTCTCCGACTGGGAACTCTCCTTCTCCTTCGAATGGCAGACCACCGACGGCGACCGCGACCGAATCGTCGGGCGCGATAACCAGACCGCCCTGGACGAAACCCTCGGCACTCGCGCGTCCCTAGCCCCTGGGCCTCTCGACACTCGTTACGACCTGTTCAACACCTACCTTGGCCTCGGTCGTGGCGACTGGCAACTGCACCTGTGGAACTGGCGGCTCGACGATGCTGGTGTCGGCGCCGGGGCGGCCCAGACCCTCGACCCCGACGGCTTCCAGCACAATAACCTGTATCTGGCCGACCTGACCTGGAACAACAGCGACCTGTTCAGAGACTGGGAACTGTCCAGCCGCCTCAGCTACCAGCATCTCGACAACCAGATCGAGTATCATATTTTTCCCGCCGGCAGCCGCCTGCCCATCGGCGGCGACGGCAACGTCGATTTTTCCGGCCAGGGCAGCCTGGTCGACTTTCCCGCCGGATACCTAGGCGAACCCGGCGGCACCTCGCAGGTTCTGTCCTTCGAACAGGCCTTGGTGTTTACCGGCTGGGAGCGGCATCGCCTGCGCCTAGCCGCCGGCGCCAAACGCCAAGAGCTCGACACCCGCGAAAAAAAGAATTACGGCCCCGGGGTCATCGACGGCAGTCAACCCGTGGTCAGCGGCACCCTGAGCAACGTCTCCGCCACCCCCTATGTGTTCGGGCCCGACAAGGCCCGCACTATCCGGCATCTTTCCCTGCAGGACGAATGGCAGCTTGCCCCGGACTGGGAGCTGACCGCCGGTCTCCGCTACGACGATTTCTCCGACACCGGCGAGACCCTCAATCCGCGGGTGGCCCTGGTTTGGGCCACCCGCCACAACCTGACCAGCAAGCTGATGTACGGCAGCGCCTTCCGCGCCCCCTCCTTCTCCGAGCTCTATGCCGCCAACAATCCGGTGACCCTGGGGAACGCGACGCTCAATCCGGAGACCATCGACACCCTGGAACTGGCCTTCGACTACAAACCGGCCTTCAACCTGCAACTGGGACTGAGCCTGTTCGCCTACCAGGCCCAGGATCTCATCGAATTCGTCGCCGACCCCGACGGAACCACGTTCACCGCCCGCAACGCCCGGGACCAGGATGGTCACGGCTTCGAAGTGGAGATGGACTGGAAGCTCAACGGCGCCGTGCGGCTGCGCAGCAACTACGCTTGGCACCATGCCGAGGATCGCCGTACCAACCGGCGCATCGCCGACGCCCCGGCCCAGCAGGCCTACCTGCGGGCCGACTGGAAGTTTCTCCCTGACTGGACGCTCTCTTCCCAGGCCACCTGGATCGGAGATCGTGTGCGGGCAGCAGGCGACCGGCGCCCCGAGCTCGACGATTATACCCTGGTCGATCTGACCCTGCGCCGCAGCCGTCTTTTCAAAAATCTCGAGGTGGCCGCCTCGCTGCGTAACATCTTCGACGAAGAGGCCCGCGAGCCAAGCAGCGGCATCATTCCCGATGACTATCCCCTGGCCGGCCGCAGCGTCTGGGTGGAACTTTCCTTCAGGATGTAGCCATGACGAACCGTCACGACACCGTCCGTCGCCGCAGCGAAACCTTCACCTGCCGCCCGGTCACTAGGATCTGGGAAGAACTCGCGGTCGTCGATAACCCTTATGCCGCCGCCGGCGCCCGCTGCCACGGTTACGATCTTGTGGAACTGATGACGAAACGCAGTTTCGTCGACGTGTTGTATTTGCTCTTCCAGGGTGAGTTGCCGTCCCCGGAACAAGCTCAGCTGCTGGAACAGCTGATGATTGCGCTGATCAATCCCGGTCCCCGCCATCCGGCGACCCGCGCTGCCATGTGCGCCGGGGTGGGAAAGACCGATACCGGCCAGATCCTTCCCATTGCCCTCACCACCTTGAGTGGCGCCCATCTGGGAGCGGCGGAAATCGAAGCAAGCATGCGATTTCTCCGGGGCGAGCTGAAAAATGATCCTGCAGCGACGGCCCGAAACCTTCTGGCCAAAGGCCGGCCTCCAATTGAGGGTGACTGGCACCTCGCCCCCGGTTTCGGTTGCCGGTTCGGGGGGATCGATCATCTGACAGTCAGCCAGGNNCTTGTCGGTCTGTCCGCCGCGGGGAAATGCCTGGCTTGGGGCAACACCTTTTCGCAGGTGCTTGTGGAACATGGTCAGGGGTGGCTGTCGCCGGGGCTGGCGGCGGCGGTGTTCGCCGATCTCGGCTTTCAGCCCCGCTTCGGTCCCGGTCTCTTCCAACTGCTCAACGCCCCCGGACTGCTGGCCCACGGCCTGGAAATGGCCAACAAGCCGCTCACCGCCCTCCCTTTCATCGCCGACGAGGACTACATCATTGAACGCTGAAAATTCCACCACAGACACCCGCTTCTGGGACGCGCGGCGCGGGATCGTCCGCAGCCGCAACGGCGGCTGGCGCGTGGGCACCGGCGTGTTCTGCCACGGCTACAATCTCATGGAGGAACTGGTCGGCAAGGTCTCCTACGCCCAGATGCTGGTGCTCAACGCCACCGGCCGGCTCCCCGACCGGGCCTTCGGCGACTGGCTGGAGGCCGTTTTGATCTGCATGAGCTATCCGGACCCCCGCATCTGGTGCAACCAGATCGGGGCACTGGCCGGTTCGTTGCGAAGCTCGCCGATCGCCGCCACCGCCGCCGGGGTTCAGGCTTCGTTCTCGCGCAATTACGGACCAGGCGTGCTCCTCGAGGGGGGGCGTTTCATCCGCCGAGCTCTGGAGTGGAGCAAAAACGGCCTGAGCGTGTCGGAGATCGTGGCCAAGGAGGCGACCCTGCCCGGGGGAAAACCGATCCTGATCGGCTATGCCCGGCCGGTGGCCAAGGGGGACGAACGGATCGAGGCCTTGGAGCGGGTAGCCGCGCGACAGGGATTTGAGCGGGGGGAACATCTGAGGCTTGCCTACCGGATCGACTGCTACCTGGAAGAGCATTATGACGAACGGATCAATTTTGGGGGATATGCCGCGGCCTTTT
>DIVU01000295.1 GCA_002423365.1 Desulfuromonadaceae bacterium UBA6124
AACCCCGGTCGCCAGATTGCGGTAATTGGGCACCTTGGAACGCTACCGTTCGGACTGGGGCATCATCTCCCTGTGATGGACAATGGGACCGGCGATCAACTGGGGAAAGAAAGTAACGAACAGGCAGTAGTTAAGAAAATCGTATTCCTGAGTCTGCCCCTGATAACTGTCGGCCAGGTAAGCGATCTGCTGAAAGGTGAAGAAGCTGATGGCCAGCGGTAGCACCAGCCTGAGAGCAGGAAAGTCAGTACCAACCAAGGCGTTGAGATTGGCCAGGAAAAAATCAGCATATTTGAAGTATCCAAGCAGCGCTAGATTGAGCGTTATCGCCACAGCTAAGATAAGCTTTGGCGAAACTTGATGCCGGCCGCTGGTCGGAGGTCGGCTCAAGACCGTGCCGATGCCATAGTTCACCAGCATCGACCCAACTATCAGTGGCAGGTATATGGGGTTCCAGTAACCGTAGAAAAAGAGCGAGGCAAATACCAACCAACTCTTGCCGGCCAGTATCATCCGGTAGCGGATCAGCAGGAAATAGATCGCCACCGAAAACGGCAAAAACAAAAAAATGTAAATTGACGAATTGAAAAGCATGACGGCCCCGGAAGAATCTAAAAAAAGGCCCCACGGCATTACCCTGCGGGACCTTTTTGGTTAAGCTCTGAACAAACCCTAACTGAATCGCTTTACAGCAGTTCCAGCCCGGAGAAGAAATAGGGGATTTCGAAGGCGGCGGTTTCCTGGGCGTCGGAGCCGTGGGTAGCATTTTCGCCAATGGAGGTGCCGAATTCCTTGCGCATGGTGCCGGCGGCGGCATCGGCGGGATTGGTGGCGCCCATCAGGTCGCGCCACTTCTTGATGGCGCCGGCCGCTTCGAGGACCATGACCACGCAGGGGCCGCTGCTCATGAAGTCGGTGAGCTCACCGAAGAAGGGGCGCTCTTTGTGTACATAGTAGAAGCCTTCGGCCTCGACCTTGCTCATGTAGAGTTTCTTCAGGCCGACGACCTTGAAGCCTTCGGCGTAGATGCGGGCAAGAATCTTGCCGGCGTGACCGGCGGCGAAGGCATCGGGCTTGATGATGGCGAATGTTCTTTCCATGGGGCAACTCCTTGAATGACGGATTGTTTTTAACTATCGAAAGCGTCGCGTCTTTTAGCATCCTGTATAGAGAAAGTCAAGATAATCAACGGAAATCGCCGACCATTCCGGCCCCTTCCCCTATTCAAACTCGATCAGATAATAGAGGTCGGCGCCGCTCTCGACGCCGACGCTCGATTCGAGCTCCCAGCGTTCAAAGAGCCGATAACGCATGCGGAATTCGTTGGTGCTGGTAAAGAGGGAATGGCCCAGGCTGATATAGAGCCGGGGGCTCAGGTATTTGCCGATGGTCACCACCGAGGAGCTCACATCGCCGCTCCCCGCCTGCACCTCCAGCACATCGATGCCGAGGCGGCGCTTGAGCCGATCCTGCAGAACCACCGACTCCCCCTGGGAAAGGAGGACCCCCGCCGCCGTCATGAGCAGGTCGGTGTCGCCGCCGGCGGCGCCCAGAGGCCGCCCCAGAACCATGTAGGAAAGGATATCGGTGTCGGGCATGAGCGGGTCGGAATAGAGTTTCACCAAGGGCTGGCGCGGGGTTCCGGTCACCCGCACCCCGGCCTTGACCTCCCCGGCGTTGCGCAGGGCGAGAATGTCGAGGGTCGGACGATCGACCGGGCCGCCGGCGAAGAGGATATTGCCGCGCTCGACCTTGAGCCCAAGACCGTAGGCGGAATAGGCCCCCTCCCTGATTTCGATCCGCCCCCGGCCGGAAATCTCTTCAAGATCCCGAGCCAGAATCTCCACCTCTCCGCCCAGCCGGGCATCGATGCCGGCCGCCTTGACCAGCACGCGCTCCCCGAGGGTTACCCGGACCGCGACATCCAGTTCCAGGGGCAGTTTCGCCGTCGGCGCGGGCTCCGGGGCATCGACCAGCACCAGATCGGGGCTGCTCCTTACCGGCGGCGCATTCTCGCGACCACGGACCAGGGCGTAGGGGACCAGAACCTTGCCACGCAGGCGCAGCCGCTCGGTATCCCCGGAGAGTTCGAGCTCGGGACTGAGATGCAACTGCAATTCGGGCAGATTGACCGCCTTGACGTTCTCTCCGGAGAGGTTGAAACGGTAGTCGGCAAGCGCCCAGTCGTTGAGAAGGATCTTCCCCTGGGCGATCAGGGTGCCGTCCCCCGAGGTGATCCGGGCTTCCTCCAGCTCGATTTCCTCGTTTGCCAGACGACCGCGCAAGCTGACATCCTTGAGACTCAGCCCAGCAACGGGAAGATAGGCGGCGGCGCCGGAGAGGGAGAAGGTGCCGGCAAGGCGCGGGTCGGCAGGGGGGCCTGTCAAGGTCGCCGCTACCTCGAGCTGCCCGGAGCTTTCCCGCACCAGTCCGGGAAAGAGCGCGGACAACAACCCTTTTTCCGCGAGGGAGGCGGTCAACTCCCCCCGTAGCGACGCTTGGGGATCGACCTGCACCGGCCAGCGGGCGGCAAGGGGCCACTGCAACCGCCCGCGCAATCGACCGTGTTGGTTGAGTTCGAAATCGGCCTCGGCCAAAAGCTCTTCGCCGCGCCAGGAGAGAACCAGCTCG
>DIVU01000231.1 GCA_002423365.1 Desulfuromonadaceae bacterium UBA6124
GACCGACACGGATTGCCCCAAGTTGTGGTTACGGCAAGCTGGCTCGGTTTCGACCGGGTGCTTGACGGCGAAACTCTGCGTCAGGCGGTCCATGCCCTGGACAACCGCATGCCTGCCGATCGGCAACTCGAACTTTTTCTCAGCCTTGAGGATACCCTGGTCGCCTTCTGCGACTGGGCGCTTGCCCATGATCTGGAACTGGCCCCGCACAGTTCTCGGGTCGCCTCTCTGCGGGAACAGCTCGCGGCTTTCGAGAAGGTGCTCGGCGGTTTGCTTCCCGAAGAGGAATGGCAACGTTGCAAGAATGTCGCTCAAGCGGTGGAAGAGCAGGGGATGATCGCTGAATTGGCCCGACGTTTTTCCCTGCTGGGGGCGCTGCGGGATTTCCTCCCCGTGGTCATGCTCAATGAAGAGGCCGGCGGCGAACTCTACGCCACGGCGCGGGCCTTTCTCGACCTGCGGCGGCTGCTTGGTCTCGACGAACTGGCCCGGCTGGCTCGCACGGTCCCCCTTCGCGACCAGTGGGACCGGCAGGCGTTGCGTGCCGTCACCAGCGCTTTTGAACGGGTCGGTTTCCGCTTGGCCAAGCGGGTGCTGGAAGACTATTCGGGCAATCCCGAAGCCTGTCTTGCCGCCCGCCGTCGCGAGCTCAACGGCTTCCATCGGCTGCGCGAGAGCTTGCGCGGCCTGACTCTGGTCAACTACCATCCCCTGCTCATCGTTGCCGAAGCGGCCGAGGATCTTCTCCCTTGAGAGCAGGGAAATAACGGGATTTTTTTCCTTGGAAATTAAAATTATCCCTGAAATATTCATGGGTTGATGATGGATTTGGCCGAGATAAGGGTAGACAGGGGCCTTTCGGCGTGCTATAAAAATTCCGTTTTTTGAATTGTTTAAAGACCGTTAAGGGAGCGTCGCCCGGAACCTGAGCCGGAGTAAAACATGCGCTTCGCGAATGGTCGACCCGACATAGCAATACCGCCTGGATCCACGGACCGGGACGAAAGGTGAGCGGATGGGGGGCTTGGTGCCCTGCCGAGACCGTTAACGCGCCTTTCGGACGGCTTCCGAAGGGCTTTTTTATTGCCTGTGGGCAAGAGGGGATGTGCCTTTTGAAAAAGATGAAGACCATACTCGATATTAGACGGATGAAGGTCGAAGGGGAGAAGATCACCGTTCTCACCGCTTACGACTATCCTTTTGCCCGCCTGATGGATCTGGCGGGGATCGACATGATCCTCGTCGGTGACTCGGTCGGTACGGTCGTCGCCGGTTACGACAATACCCTGCCGGTGACACTCGAAGAGATGCTCTATCACACCCGCGCTGTGGTACGCGGCACCTCTTCGGCCTTGGTCGTGACCGACATGCCTTTTCTCTCCTATCAGGTCGATCTCGCCGAGGCCCGGCGCAACGCCGGTCGGTTGATCAAGGAAGGGGGGGCGCAGGCGGTCAAACTCGAAGGCGGCGAAAACATCGCCGCCACCATCCGCGCCATCGTCGACATGGATATCCCGGTGGTCGGCCACATCGGCCTAACCCCGCAGTCGATCCATCGCATGGGCGGCTTCCGGGTACAGGGGAAGGAAGATCTCCAGGCCCGGCAGCTGCTCGCCGACGCCCGCGCCGTCGAGCAGGCCGGCGCTTTTGCCCTGGTCCTCGAAGGCATTCCCGCTTCCCTGGCCCGGGAGATCACCGAGACTGTCGCGATTCCGACCATCGGTATCGGTGCCGGGGCCCATTGCGACGGGCAGGTGCTGGTGATTCACGACATCCTCGGGCTCTGCGAGAAGTATTCCCCCAAATTCGTCAAACGTTTTGCCGACGTTTCCGAGACCATCAGCCAGGGGATCAGCGACTACATTCGCGAGGTCAAGGCCGGCACCTTCCCCGACGACGAACACTCTTTCAAATAGAAAGGCGGTAACCAGTGACGAGTGACGAGTCACTGATTACTCGTCACCTGTCACTAGTCACTGGTATAAACATGCAAATCATCACCGACGTCCAAGAGATGCAGGCGCGTTGCCTGGCCGCCCGCGAGGCGGGAAAACGGATCGCTTTCGTGCCGACCATGGGCTATCTGCATAACGGTCATCGCTCCCTCCTTGACGAAGGGCGCAAGCGCGGCGACCTGCTGGTACTGTCGATCTTCGTCAACCCGACTCAGTTCGGCCAAGGGGAGGATTTCGCGTCCTACCCCCGCGATCTGACCCGCGATGCCGCCCTCGCCGAAGAGGCCGGGGTCGATTGGATCTTCGCCCCGGAAGCGTGCCGGATGTATCCGCGCGGCTACGCCACCTACGTCGACGTGGAGGGGCTCACCGATACCCTCTGTGGCCGCAGCCGCCCCGGCCATTTTCGTGGGGTGACGACGGTGGTGAGCAAGCTCTTTCTCATCGTCCAGCCTCATGTCGCTCTCTTCGGGCGAAAGGATTTCCAGCAGCTGGCGGTGATCAAGCGCATGACCCTAGATCTTAACCTGCCGGTGGAGATCGTCGGCATGCCCATCGTCCGCGAAGGCGACGGCCTCGCCATGAGTTCCCGCAACGTCTATCTTTCCCCCGCCCAACGGGCCCAGGCCCTGTGCCTGGTCGATGCCCTGCGCCTGGCGGGCGAGTCGGCACGGCGCGGGGAGACTTCCGCCGCGCGCCTCATCGCCGCCGCGCGGGAGCGGATCGAGCGCGAGCCGGAAGCGCAGGTCGATTACATCCAGATCTGTCATCAGCTGACCCTTGAAAACCAGTCGACGGTCGACGGCGATTCGGTGCTGCTGCTGGCGGTGAAAGTGGGGAATACCCGTCTGATTGATAATGCTTATCTTTTCGAGGAGGTATGAACAAGATGCGGAAAATGCTCAAGTCGAAGATCCACCGCGCCACCGTGACCCAGGCCGACCTGCACTACGTCGGCTCGGTCACCGTGGACGAGGATCTGCTCGACGCGGCGGACCTGCTCCCCGGCGAGCAGGTCGCGATCGTGGACATCACCAACGGCGCCCGGCTGGAGACGTACGTGATCCCGGGCCGGCGGGGCAGCGGTGTGATCGGCATCAACGGCGCCGCCGCGCACCTGGTGCACCCCGGCGACCTGGTCATCCTGATCTCGTACGGGCAGATGGACGACACCGAGGCCCGCACGTACCGCCCTCGCGTGGTGCACGTCGACGCCGACAACAAGGTCGTCGACCTCTCGACGGACCCGACGACGGCAGCCCCCGGCACCGCCGGAACCCCCATCCCCAACCCACTCGCCGCCGCCCTCAGCTGACCCCTTCTCGCTGCTGATCTTGCAGTTGCGGCCCTCCTCTGGGCTGCTATGTCCGGTTTGCCGGGGTGGCAAGCGCAAGATCGACGAGGCGGACGGGCGGGGAACGCGGTCTGTCACCGGAAGGTCATTTTCGGCTACCCTGGGCGGACCGTCGGGGATCGACGGTCGTCGGCTGGGGGAGGCCGCGATGCGCCGTGCGATGAGCTTCCTGGTCGCCGCGATGGTCGCGAGCGCCGCCCTGACCGGCTGCGCGGGCGCCGGCGGGCTGGACGCCGACCTCACCGACGACTGGGCCCCGATGGCCGCACCCGGGCCGTTCACCCCGGCAGCGGAGGTCTGCCAGGTCGCGGACTTCACAGCGAGCGTCGGCCTGGCCGCGTACGCGCCGGTCGGCTGCGAGCTGCCGCACCGGGTGGAGACCGTGCACGTCGGTGCGTTCACCGCCGACCGGCCCGACCCGCCGCCGCTCACCTCACCCGAGCTGCGTACCGCGTTCGCCGACTGCGACAAGCGGGCCGCCGGGTACGTGGGTGACGACTGGCGCGCCGGGCGGCTCCGGCTGGCGGTG
>DIVU01000173.1 GCA_002423365.1 Desulfuromonadaceae bacterium UBA6124
GTTGTTCCAGAGGGCGCGGCGCAGGTCGCGCATCGACGGGCTGCGGCCGATGAGTTGCGCGATGAAGAAGAAGGCTCGGCGCAATTGATAAAAGAAGGCCAGGTAATGGCGCGCCGCTTCCGCGCCGAAGCCGTAGTCCCGCAGCCGGGCCAGCAGCTCGCCGGAAAAGGGGACCGGGCAGGGGTCGTCGCCGTCGCGCGATTGCCGCTGGATCAGCTCGTCGAAGTCCTTGAGGTAGCGGTGGAACAGCTCGAAGAGCAGGCCCAGCGCCAGGCATTCGCGGTCTTCCCCAGCGTACAGGGCGAGATTGGCCCGGCCGGCCCGTTCCAAGGCGCGCACCCGCTCCTCGACGGAGACGATGACCGCCTTCAGCAGCTTGTCCTTGGGCGCGCCGGTCAGCCCGGCCAGTTGCCGATCCAGCTCCGCCCGTTCGTCGCCGAAGGGGTTGCTGAAGGCCGCCGCGCTGACCAGTTGAAAAAAGCGCCGATCCTGTTCCGTGAGTTTCTCCATCTTCGCCATGCACAAAATGTACACCGTGCCCGCAGACCATGCCAAGCGTTGTTTCGCGGGACGTCGGCTCGATTTCCCTCTTGCAACACGATGGGTCTGCGCTAATGTTTTCGTCACGGACAGCCAATGGCGAGCATTCCGAACTCGAAGGAGAGACTTATGACCCCCGAAGCGAACGTTGTTGATCCCGCCGGCAAGAAGGCCACCCCCGATGCCGGGCATCCCGGCCCCGACACCGCGACGCCGGACTATCTCATCCCGACCATGGGGGATATTCAACTGAGCGAGCCGGCCTATTACCGGTCGCTCTTCGTTCTCGACACGATTGGCGAAGGGAGTGGGGGGCTTAATGAGCTCGACAAGCCCATCGATCCCTTCGCGGTGACCGACGACTCGGAGCAGATGAGCCTCAAGCCCGCGGTCGGGGTGCTTACCGTGCACGAGCAATGCTGGCGCCAGAAAGGGATCGCCCTCGGCAACCTGCTGCAATCCGTCTGCCTTGCCCCGGGCGAGGTGACGCAGGTCGCCGTCACCCGCTGGGAGCGAAAGACCAAAGGCACCAGCACGGAGTCGACCGAGCAGCAGGAAGCGGTGAGCGAACAGGCCGAACAGAATCGCGCCGTCAATGAAGTGCAAAGGGCGATCGCCCAAGAAGCGCAAATCGGCCAATCTTCAACCTCTTCCCGCTCCACCAGCGCGCAGGCGGGGGGCTCATGGTTTTTCGCCTCGGCCTCCGCCGCTTCGACCACGAGTTCCGCCCTCACCGCGCAATTCAGCGCCGGTAGCCGTAATCTGGCGGCGGAATCGACGAACGCGATCGCTCAGCGTACCGCGGAAGTCTCCCAGGCGCTGCGCTCGCGGCGCCAGTCGGTGGTTCGGGAGGTTTCCGAACAGGAGGCGGAGTCCCTCAGCACCCGCGTCCTGGCCAACTACAATCGTCGGCACTCGCTGAATATCCTCTTCTTTGAAGTCTTGCAAACCTACGAGATCAAGACCGTACTGACCCGGTGGGATCGTTGCCTGTTCGTGCCGCTGCTGCCCATCGACTTTTCCGTGGCCGGGACGGTCGAAAAATTCGGCGCGCAACTGCTGAATATCTTCAATGAAATAGGGGCGAAAGAGATGATCGACATCCTGGAAAACGCCCTTGAGCAGGCCAAGGGGAGGGATGACAAGATCGACCCGCGGGTAGAGGAGCTTAAAAAGCGGATCGAGGAACTCAGGAACGATCGCCAGCGCCTGCACGATATCAAGTTCGATTTCGCCCATGACCTGATGCACATGGACCAGGACGAAAGAAAAGCCAGGGTCGAAAAGCTCAAAAACGATCCGGAATACATTGCCCTCCGCCGCAAATACGCCGGCGTTCTGCCGCAAACCGACATCAACGATCTGATGAATCCCCACTATGGCAAGTTGGACCCGCTCATCGCCGCCGCCGAGAATGACCTCGCGGCCATGAAAGTCCAAACAAAGCTCCCGGCCGGGGAACGACTCAATCTGCACCGGTTGTTCCTGAGCCAACAGCTCTGGCTGCGGATGAGCCCCTATCACATCTACTGCCTCCTGCGCGGATACATGATTGAAAACCAGCCCCTTTCCGCCCTGGTGGACCCCCAGCCGGTGGGCGTTTTCGGCAACTACCTAGCATTTCGCTGGGGCTTTGCCAACAGCGACGAGGGGCAGGCGGCCCGGGAATCCTTCGAGAAGAAATATCTCAAGACGGAAAACAACGGGCAGAGCCGCATCGTCGGCCTGCCCACCTCCGGCGTCTTCTCGGAGGCGGTGCTGGGACGGAGCCTCGCCGCCGAGCTACTTGACGACCGTTTCGGCAAGTGGGGGGACAAGGAGAACATGATCCCGATCCTGCCGCCGAAAATCGCTGATCTTCAGTCGCGGGACCGGGCGAAGGGGATGGACCTCAAGGGGCAGGATTTTTCCGCGAGCCTTGCCCAGCTCCGGGCCGAAAAGCTCTCGGAGCTTTCCTACATCGACAAGGTTCTCGGGCAGGTGGGAAAAGGGGAGATGTTCCGCGACATGGGCGGCCTGGCGCAAGCGGTGACCCTCGCCGAGAAACTGGCGGGGCTCAGCGCCGAAGGCGCGACCAAGGCCGGGGATCGGGCGGTGCAACTGCAATCGAAAGTTCTCGACACCTTCGAGAAGGTCATCGAAAGCGACGTGGGTCAGGCCGCCGTGGCCGAGTTCATGTTGCCGGGGGCCGGTCCCGCCGTGCTCGGCGCCAAGGAGCGCAAAGACCAACCGCCGGAGAAAGCCAAGTAAGAAGGAGCGTGACGTCGAACGAGTCCTTCGAGGATTCTCGTCCGTTTGCTCCGGGTGTCGGTCAGCGGTCGCGGCGGAGTCGTCGGGTATCGCGCGGCCGCGACGGCGCGACGGAACCGAAAGCCAGATTCCCCTTTGCCGCTCGCATAGATTTGCGCTAAGGTTTTTGACGTGGATTGACGATGGCATGCGGTGGCGGGCGAGGGGGAAGATGATGGCGGATTGAGTGAAAAATAAGAAGCCGCGCGCGGATGAACAGGCCGCGCGCGGCTTCGTGCATATGAGAGTAAGCGTGAGTTGGGCGGACAGATAATGACAAATAGACCACACTTTGATGACTTGAGACGGCGCTATCGGGAAGTCGATTGGGTATCTGAATACCAGCGGCTCTGGGCGATTTTCAACCATTGGTTTTTCGGCCACACCGGGAAACAAAATGATCGTGGGTGTCTCGATTCATTGAAGATGGCACCGGAGTTGTCCGTGTGGGTCGATGATGTGATACAGGCTTCGGCGTATAACTACCCAGAGCGGGTTACGGATGGCTACGGAGGCAGTTACCCTCGATTCGCTGCGGACAACGTGATCTCACTATTTTTCCGGGCCGCTGAGAATTCCCCTAGACTCGAACCCCGAATTAACTGGCCTTGGCGCCCAGGGTCAGAACAACGTGTTCGTCAGACCCATGCGCTTACACTCACGCGAGAACAGTTTCGCGATGCTTACGATGTTCACCACTGCGTATTAGCCTCATCCGCCGGGATAGTGTTTGAGGAAACGCTTCATCAAGTTCTTCCGGCATTGGGTGTCGGAGCAACGGGTTGCTGTTTCTACCGAGTGACGGCGCCAACGAACATCTCGTCGGACACGAGAGAGCTTGCACAATTGACTCTCCAAGAGCTACGAACTGTCACGACACTTAGTGGCCTGGTTAACTTGATAGATTCAAACACACCAACGGATCTTGGGGCAGATATCCTTGAGACGCTTTACAACCTTCGAAACATTGCTATCCATGGTGTACTCGATTTTCTCCAAGAACGAGACAATGCGGCAGCTCGGGCTGGGTACGATCTCCTTGATTCGTTGATCCGCAATGTCCGGGATCACTGGTGAACCTCATGGTGACCCAGAAGCCACCACATTAGCCGACGACGGACCAAGAGCCGCGCCGGGCGTCGGGGGCTGGTCCCGAAAACTCACAATTAAGCAACGCCGATTGACCGTATTCATTTCGTTGAAGAACCTTCACATGAAACAGAAAAACCCGCCAATCTGGCGGGTTTTTCTGTTCCGAATCGGATTTGTTTCTGGCGGGGCAAATGAGAATCGAATTAATTGTAAAAGTATCCGTAATCGTTATGTATTTTCATTGGCTGTTGGTTGTTGTACCCCCAAACGTATACCCAAGACAAAAAACCCGGCCATTTTGACCGGGCATGTTTTACAAAGTTTCTCTAACTTTCATGGTTCGGCATCCGGTGCCGTTACCGGATAACGATTCACGCGAAAAAGGAATCATGTTCCTTATCCGTCAAATCTTTGACGATAATCTCTTGCGTTCCGAGTAACAAAAACTCCAGAAACTCCCCTTGAGTCATGCCCCTATTCCTTGCCAACCGCCTTAGAGCAAGCGCCGCGCTGGTGGAAACGAAACATTCGATCTTGCGCCGTCCGTTCTCCCCGGCAACAGGTTGGCGCTTGCGGTATTCGGCTTGGCGTTCCGCGTTGGTTTTCGGCATATGTGTTTACCTCCCTTTTGATTTCGTTACATGGTAACGTTATCATGTAACACAGGGATTTGGGCATAAAAAAACCGGGGCCATTTCGACCCCGGCTGTTGTTCTGTTAGAGCAGGATTTGGTCCGGCCGATCCTTGGTTTTCGGCAAAAGTTGAAGTTCCAGCTTCAACCGCGTCGCGGTCGTTCCGTCCTCGGCCTCGGAAGATTCAACCTCGATCACCGTACCGATGCAGCTTAAATCAAGTTCGTCGCCGACCTCCACCCCCTCCAACTTGAGCAGCTTCGCCAATCGGGGGTTAATGGTTGTGGTCGGGTTCTCGTCATAGATTTCGTCAACTTCGTAAAGTTCCATGATTTCCTCCGTTTAGCGGCGCCGGCGGGCCGCGTTGGCAAGGGTTTCGATTAAGCGCTGGCTGTTGCCCAGGCCGGATGATTCAAGCTGCTGCCGCAAGCGTGGGATTTTCTGCTCCAAGCGGGTAATCATGCCCTTTGCATCCGCGATGCGCTGGTGAAACTCAGGCCCCCATTTCTGCCGCAGATTTTCAGCCGTCTGGTCCCGTTCGGCGGCGACGGCCCAGGGCTGCCGGGGTGTTTCAATCCGTTCCCGAAACTCGGCCATGAGCTGCTTTGCCTCCGATCCCCCGACGCCAAGCTCCCGGAATGATTCGTTTAAACCCTGCCTGGTCTGCGCCAGTTCGGCAAGGGTCAATTCGTCTTTCGATGCCCTGGCCTCCCGTTCGGCGTTGCTCAGTAAATCGTCAATCGTCGCGTCATAGCTTTCAAGCGGTTGACCGGCTCCGGGGTCTTGACCAAACATGCGCTCGGCAATCTGTTGTTCGGTCAGGTTTTGGATTTCCGGCGCTCTGGTCCCTTCTCTGTTGGGTTGCTCTTGCAGGTGAGGGGTAAGCCCTGCCCCTAGTGCGGTGGGCGGTCCCTCGGGGCGTTGGCTCATCGAGGGGAACATTTTGTCTAAATAGGCGTCGTCGTTCATTTTTTTGGCTCCTTAGCGGACGTTAGAATAATCTTTTTGGGGTGCGTGGCTGCTCCCGGCCCAGGATCGCGCGCGCGCAGTGACGCCGGAAAAATCTTCTGCGGTCTTGATCGCGGCTTCGATAGCGGCGTTTTCTTTCGCCACGGCTTCGGTCAGGTTCACTTTCGGCGGCTGCCCCTGCCCCATACTGGCGCGGAGAAGTTCGAGGACCAGACCGCCGCTGTCACCTTCAAGCCAACGGCAAGCGTCAACCCTAACCCCTNNCCCCTTCACGGCGCAAGCTGCGGAGCATGGCCTCTTGGTGGCGACGCAGGGCCGTCAATGTGGTGGTGAGCCGGTCTAGCGCCTCCGTGGTGGCGTCTGCAAGTTCCTGGCGGTCGATGAGTTGTTTCTTGAGTTCGTCGGGTTTCATTCGGTCCTCCTCAAGTCCAAAGGTTTTCGGCATCTACTTCGATCTCGTCCGGTTCCGTCAGCGGTCCCGGCTCGTTGGTCGGTTTGGTCGGCACACAGGCCAGCGGGGGACGGACCCGGGCCGAACGCTGCTCAAACTCCATGGTGTCGATCACCCCAAGGGCCACGGCCACGCGGTCGGAGAGGTTCAACCGTTTCGGCTGGTCGGCTGCCATTGCCGCCGCAAAACTCCCGGGGATAGGATCGCCGCCGTTGAGCCAGTGTTTCATCTCGGCATCGAACATGGCCCCGAGGTCTGCGCTGATTTCCTTGCGATACTCTGCCCTGGTCGAGCTTTTCAGGTCGGCCAACTTGCCATTGGTCTGCCGAAGGATCGCCGCCGTTCGTTCGATTGCCGCCTGCAATTCGCCCGCAAGCTCCATGACCTCCCTACGTCCGAATCCTAGTGGTGCGTTGGGTTGCAACTGCCGTGCTGTGTTTCCTTCCATTTTTGCCTCCGTTGGTTTGTGGTGCGTTGAATTTTCAGAACCCGCGCTATGGGGTTCAGTGGCTCGCTTAAGGTTCCGTTGCGCCTTATCCCTGCCCTCTCTGGTTTTCGGTCCTGAGCTAGGCCCGCCATGCAGACGACAACGGCCATTCGGGAAAAGCTCTGTAGATTCGCAAGGTTCGCCGGTTTTCGTCTTGGCTCCGCAAATGGGTTCTTGCTGTGCAGTTTTCATAAGGCCTCCAATTTATTAGGGTTTTTTTCCCTGGTCGTAAGTTGCCGATATTCGTCAAGCGCCGCCAACAGACCGGCCCGGTCGAGCGACAAACAGCATGTGTCAATTCGAGTTTCCACGGCCCTGAGCGCCTGTTTTTGGGGTTCGGTCAGGGTTCGCCGCCAACCAGACCAAGGGCGACCCTGCCGGTCAATCTCGCCCAAGGTCCTGCCGATCATCAAAAAAAGCTCGTCGGCGGTTGCCGGGGTGTCCGGCGTTATGTACCCTTCCGAAAGCAGTTTCGGTGCAACGTCAGCCGGAACCTCGATTGACTGGCCGGGGGTCAGCAGCTCGCCACGGCGTTTAAAAGGTCGGGCCACGATGAAGGAACCCGCCGCGTTACCAGTCAAATTCCGGGCAATCATCGTCCCCCCTCCCTGCCAAGGCGGCCAAAGGTGTCCATTCAATTTTTCGGGAATCTTCGGCATCTTCGTCATTTTTGGCCATCTTCGGAGCGTCGAAGGTGGTCATTTCATCCCCAAGATGGGCAAGATGGCCATGTTTTTTTGACGTGGAAAGTTGGCCACCTTTGGCCGCCTTGGGGAGCGACCATTGCCAGCCGTCCTTAAACCCGGTTTTCAAAACCTCGATGGCCAAGTCGGTTTTTGCCCGCCGGATGGTCTTTTCGGCGATTCCACAATCGCGGGCCTCGGACAGCACCCGCTTTGCCGACATGGGGCCGCCGCCAAGGATTTCAGTCAGGAAGTGCCGGGCCTCGGATCGTGCGGTTTTTTCTTCATTGTCCGTCGCGGCCTCGGCGACCTCTAAAAGTTCCCGCGCCGAACCCTCCACCGCCGCACCCCATTGAACTTTAGACGTCACAACGCCGGGGAAGCCGTCTAGCTCGGTGGTGGCAAGCTGATAGTGCCAGCCGCCAGAATCAGGGCCTATGTTGCTTTTCGACCGGCAAAAGAGGCGCAGATCGTCCTCGGAATCCGCCAGCTTCGCCGCTGCTAGAACGACACGGGCCAGGGCACCGAAGGCGATGGAGCCGGTAACACGTTCAAGGGGATCTCGTCCCGACGTTCCTTTGCTGAAGTGAGAAATTCCCAGCACGGCAACGCCACAAGCCGCCGCCAACTCGACCAAGGGTTGAAGCCCGCGCCGCACTTCGGTATTTTTGTGAGAATCCCCAGCGACGGCGCTAGAAATGGGGTCAACGATCAGCAATTTGACCGCCGGATTTTCGGCCAGATAAAGCCGCAACGTGGTCACGTCGCTTGCCGGGTCGAAGGGTCGGGGGCCGTCGTCGGCGTTCACTCCCCGGACAAAATGCACCCGGTCAAGGTCGGCACCCGCCGCCAACAATCGCGGGGCCAGTGTGTCGCCGGGGTCGTCCTCGCCGCTCCAGATTGCAACGTCGGCGCAGGGTGCGGGGGTTCCATCGGGCCAAGTCCCGCCAGCGGTGAGGATCGCGGCCAACTCCCCGGCGATGGTCGTTTTTCCGGCTCCGGGTGCCCCGGCAAGGATCGTGAGCTTTCCTGCGGGGAGCCATCCGTGCCAAAGCCAGTCAATCGGCTCAATCGTCACGTCGGACCCTT
>DIVU01000108.1:0-2382 GCA_002423365.1 Desulfuromonadaceae bacterium UBA6124
TTGGCGGCGATGAAGGTATCGCTCATCCAGGCGATGCCGAAGATCGAGACGACGGCGATCATGCCGGCGATAAAGACGCTGGAGTGGGCGATGTCCTTGGCTTTGACGTCGGCGGCGAACATGATGAAGGCGCCGAAGGCGAGCATGACAAACTGCACAACGGTGGTCATCGGCACGGTCTTGCCCTCGCCATTCAGGGGGAGCAGCTGGGGGTAGACGGCGAAGAGGATGATGGTGCCGACGCCGGCGAAAAAGAGGGCGACGGAGAGCTTGGCGGTCTTGCTGATCTGCTTGTCCAGCGTGGTGACGTTCACATCCAGCGCCTTGCGGAATTCCGGATCTTGCAGGCGGGCCTGGTATTCGGGATCCTTGTCCAGATCCTTGCCCCGGTTGAAGCTCCAGAGGGCGGCGGTGAGCAGGCCGATGACCCCGGCGGGCATGGTCACGGAGAGGATGTCGATGAGGGTCACCGGATAGCCGGCCTTGGCGGCGAAGCCGAGGAAGAAGGTGACGGCGGCGGCTACCGGGCTGGCGGTGATCCCCATCTGCGAGGCGACGCTGGAAATGGCCATCGGCCGCTCGGGACGGATGCCGGTCTTGAGCGCCACGTCGGCGATAACCGGCAGCAGGGCGTAGACGGCGTGCCCGGTGCCGACGCAGACGGTGAGGAAGAAGGTCGAGAGCGGAGCGAGGATGGTGACGTACTTGGGATGGGCGCGCAGCAGTTTTTCCGTCAACTGCACCAGATAATCGAGGCCGCCGGCGACCTGCAGGGTGGCCGAGGCGGTGACCACCGCCAGGATGATGAGCATGACGGCGATGGGCGGCTCGGAGGGGGAACTGCGGAAGCCGAGAACGAGCAGGGAGACGCCGAGGCCGCCGATGAGGCCGAGGGCGACGCCGCCTTTGCGGATACCGATGAGTACCGCGCCGAGAACGAGGATGAATTGAATCCAGAACATGGCCATGGGGCACCTCCATTGGTTGGGACCGGTTTGCCGATGTCGTCCGAGCGACACCGTGCTTGCCTATTCCCTAGAGCATGGAGAGTGCCAAGCCGGAAAAGATTTTTATCCGATTGAAATCATTAAATTTTTCTGGATTAACTCAAAACGGGCGGGAAGCGGGATCATAACCCCAAGTTATGGCCCAGACCGGTCGCACGACGAAATCAACAAAAATTACGCCAGGATAGGGCCACTCATAACCAGAGGTTATAGCTATAACCCCCGGTTATCCCCGTTCTTCACGCATCTGCTTGAGGCGTTTATTCAGGGCCGGCTGGGAGATGCCGAGCAGGCGCGCGGCCAGGGTCTGGTTGTGGCCGGCGCGATCCATCGCCTCCATCACCAGAAAACCGGCGGCCTCGGCGAAGGTGGGTAGTTCGGGAAAACCGGCGAAAGGGTTGCGGCTGGGGGCGGCGGCTGTCGATGGCGCGGCCGGGGTCTGGCGCACGGACTTGACGAAAGCGTCCAGGGCCAGCAGCCCGTCGCGGTGGAGGCTGAGGGCGTCGTAGACCATGCCTCGCAGTTCGCGGACGTTGCCGGGGAAGGAGTACCCGGCGAGGAAGCGCGCCAACTCCCGAGGCACCGACGGTTTCTTCTTGCCGAGGGCGCGGGCCGCCTCGGCGAGAAAATGCTCCAGCAGCAAGGGGATGTCGCCGGGGCGCTCGCGCAGGGGAGGGATCTCGATGCGGTGGGTACGCAACCGATAATAGAGGTCGCGGCGGAAAGCACCGGAATCCTCCCGCGCCGCCAGATCCCGGTGGGTGGCGACGATGATCCGCGCCTTGAGCCGCTTGGGCAGATCGGCACCCAAGGGGAAATACTCCCCTTCCTGCAACAGCCGCAGCAGCTTGACCTGCGAGGGGATACCGAGATCGCCGATCTCGTCGAGAAACAGGGTGCCCTCGGCGGCTTCCTCGACCATGCCCCGCCGCGCCTGCTCGGCGCCGGTGAAGGCCCCGCGCAGGTGGCCGAAGAGGGTGTCGGCGAAGACCGTATCGTCGAGCCCGGCGACATTCACCGTCACCAGCTTGCCCCGGCAGCCGCTCAGGGTATGGGCGGCGCGGGCGAAGAGTTCTTTACCGACGCCGCTTTCGCCGGTGATCAGCAGCGGTTGCGGGCTGGCCGCCACCGCCTCCAGATAGGAGAAAAGGGCCAGCATCCCCCGGTCGCCGGTGACGATGCTGCCAAAGGCCTCGGGCTGTCGCAGCACCCCGGAAAGGAGGCGGCTGGAAAGTTCCTGGTTGTCCCGCCGCATCTCCTGCATCCGCACCGCCCGCAGCACGGCGCCGACGATGCGCTCCTCCTCGTCGGTCTTGACGCAGTAGTCGAAGGCGCCGAGCTTCATGCAGCGCACCGCCGTTTCCAGCTGGTTCAG
>DIVU01000108.1:2447-2691 GCA_002423365.1 Desulfuromonadaceae bacterium UBA6124
TCCATGACCCGGCGGCTGTCGTCGCAGGTGACGAGGTTGGTCAGCCCGGCGCGGGATTCCAGGGTCAACGCCAGGGAGCTGAGCCAGTCCGGCTCGTCATCCACCAGCAGAATTTCGAAAGCGGGATAAAGCCGTTCACTCACGGGGTCGGTTCCTCCTGGAAGACGGGCAGGGATAGGGTCACGAGGGTTTCACCGGGAACCGAGGCGAATTCCAGGGTGCCGCCGTGCTCCTTGACGATGCT
>DIVU01000018.1 GCA_002423365.1 Desulfuromonadaceae bacterium UBA6124
AGGATCTCGGTGAGGGAGAGGCCGATGTGATCCTTCCAGAAGAGGGTGATGACCGCCATCGGGAAGAGGGTCATCTTGAGGAAGGAAAAGGCGTAAAGCTTGCCGATGTTGCTCAAAGCGCGCGGCGGCGGGGGGCTCAGTCCCGCCAGTAGATGCAGGCCGCCGGGCAGCTGTCCATGGCCAGCTCGATCTTGCTTTCGGGGGCGCCGGTCGGATTGTAGACGATCGATTTGTGCGCGCCGTGGTCATGATCGTGGCCGTGACTGTGGCCGTCCTCACCTTCCATGCGGAAGACCTCGGGGCAGAGGTGGACGCAGACTTCGCAACTGATGCAGCATTCCTGATCGACGGCGGGGATTCGGGACATGGATGGGACCTCCTGGTGAATTTGGGGCGCATGCTAGCAGCTTTGCCCGCTCTTGTCAGCCGGAAACCGGGCTCAATTCATGACTCGACTTCATCCCTGTCGCCGGTTAAACTGTCACACTCCGTCAATCAATCACAACAGGTCTGATCATCACCACAGAAGCACAGAGGTCTCAGAGAAATCCAATCGCACTTTCTGATTTCATCCCTTAACTCTCTGTTTTTCCTCTGTGCTCTCGGTGTCCTCTGTGGTGCATGCTTTTGGGATAAGTAAAGATCAAGGAGGGTTTTATATGAAATATCGCGTCTGGTTTTGCCTGTGGGTGCTGCTGGCCGCGAGCGGAAGCGCCGTCGCGGCTCCCGCTGCGGCGCCGCAGGTGACCATCGATTCCTGGGTGGGGAAGGAACTGGTCTACGACATTGCCTTTCTCTGGTTCGACCGGATCGCCGAAGGGCAACTCGCGGTCTCTCCGGGGCCCCGTCCCGGCACCTACCGGGCGTTGCTCGAAGCTCGCACCCTGGGGGTGGCGGCCTGGGTGACTTCCGATCGGGTGCAGCGTTACGAGTCGCTGATGGAAGCCGGTCCGGACGGCCGCTTGCGTTCTCTTTCCTATGAGTCCCGCATCATCAAGGGGCCGGAGGGCAAGCGCAAGGATCGCGGCAAGCGCTACCACTTCGATCACGGCAAAGGCCAGGTGAGCTACGCCCGCACCCGCGACGGCGTTCCCGGCGCCGCTACCGTCCTGCCCATCCAGGGCACGCCCCCCGCCGATATCCTTACCGCTTTTTTCAATTTCCAGGCGGGCGTTTACGGTCCCCTGGCCCCCGGCGGCAACTACCGCATTTCGGCCCTGGCCAAAAAGGGGGTCGGCTGGATCGATGCGGAAGTGCTGCCCGAGGAGAAATGGCCGGCGAAGGAGTTTTTTTCCAAAAACGGCACCCTGGTCAAGGTCCGGGTCGATCCCGAGGTCTTCGAAACCAAGGACGGCATTCTCTACATCTGGTTCGATCAGGCCTTGCGCCCCGAGCGCGGCATCGTCGAAAACGTCATCGGCCTCGGGTCGATCTACGGCAGCGAACGACCGCTTGCGGCGCCGACGACAACTGTCCGCTGACTTTCCTTAAACCTGAAAAGATCCGTTACCACAGGGACACAGAGAGCGCAGAGAAATCTTCTGTGATCGGTCTTTGTTCTAACTTTCCGTATTTACTATGTTTTCTCTGTGCCCTCTGGGGTGAGATCGCTTTTTCAGGTTTGAGTTTTATCCGCTATCCTAAATACATCGCGAGGACCCATCATGAAACGCGGCATTACCTATGTGATCGGGCACAAAAATCCCGATACCGACTCGGTCTGCAGCGCCATTGCCTATGCCCGGCTGCGCGCCCTGCAGGGGCTGGCCAATGTCGAACCGGCGCGGGCCGGCGATCTCAACCGGCAGACCGAATTCGTCCTCGACACCCTGCAGGTGCCCCGGCCGAAGCTGCTGCTCGATGTCTATCCCCGGGTGCGCGACGTCATCCGCGACGAGGTCGTCACCATCGCCGGAAATGCGCCCCTGTCCGAGGCTCTCGGCCTCTTTCACGCCCACAACATCCGTTTGCTGCCGGTGATCGATGACGATCGGCGGGCGTTGGGGCTGCTGGTGTTGAAGAAGGTCTCGGAAAAGTTTCTGGTGCCGAGCCGCGAAGCGGAAATCCGCCGGGTGACGACGTCTCCCGACTCCATCCGCCAGTGTCTCAAAGCGACGGCGGTGCATCTGGTGGACGAGCAGAAGGTGGAGGATCTCGACCTCTATGTCGGCGCCATGGCGACGGCGACCTTTAGGGACAAGGTCGCGCCCCTCGACGCCCGCCGCATCGTTCTCATCACCGGCGACCGCGAATCGATCCAGCGGGTCGGGGTCGAGTCCGGGGTGCGGGTGCTGGTCGTCACCGGCAGCCTGCCCATCGCCGACGATATCATCGAGACGGGGCGCAAAAACGGCGTGACCATTCTCTCCACCCCCTTCGATACTGCCACCAGCACCTGGCTGACCCGCCTTTCCACGCCGGTGAGCTGTCTCATCGGCAAGGATTTTCCCTGCGTCGGCCTCTCCGACCGCCTCGACGATCTGCGCCTGAAGCTGCTGCACAGCAGCGACCCCGGCGCGGTGGTGCTCGACAACGAGGGGCGGGTGGCGGCGGTGGCGACCAAGAGTACTCTGCTCACGCCCTCGCCGATCAAGCTGGTGCTGGTCGATCACAACGAACTCTCCCAGGCGGTCCCCGGCGCCGACAAGGTGGAGATCAGCGAGGTCGTCGACCATCATCGTCTGGGGAATTTCCATACCGATCAGCCGATCCGCTTCATCAATCAGCCCCTGGGCAGCACCTGCACGGTCGTCGCCGGCCTCTACCGGCAGGCGGGAATCACCCCCGACGCCGCCACCGCCGGACTGATGCTCTCCGGGCTGCTCTCCGACACGGTGATTCTGCGCTCGCCGACCACCACCGTCCTCGACCGCGATTTCGCCGCCTGGCTCGCCGAACTCTCCGGCCTCGATCCCCAGGAGTACGGCCGTAGTCTCTTCGCTTCCGGCAGCGCCCTGCGTTCCTACCCGTCGCTACGCCATCTGCTTCTCGCCGATTTCAAGGAATACCAGGCGGGGGCACGCGGCTTCGGGGTCGGTCAGGTCGAGGTTGTCAGCTTCCACGAATTCCACGCCATGAAAGAGGAGCTTGCGGCGGAACTGGCCAAACTCAAGGAGGAACGCCATCTTGATACGGCCGGGCTGCTGGTCACCGACATCGTTCAGGAAACCAGCCTGCTCCTGGCCCTGGGCGGCAAGGAGTTCCCCTACGTGGTCGGTTATCCCCAACTGGAAGAGAACCTCTACGAGCTCAAAGGCGTTCTTTCCCGCAAGAAGCAGCTCGTTCCCCACCTGCTGCGGGTGCTGGAGGCCTAGCCCATGTGGGCTGAGCTTCCCGACATCCTTCCCCTCTGGCAGCTGGTGGCGGCCGCCGTACTCCTCGGTCTGCTGAGTCTGATCCTGCTGCTGATCGTCCTGGTGCTTCTCCGTCGGCAGCGGCGCCAGTGGCTGGCGACACAGGGGGAGTTGGAAAGCCGGCTATCCCAGCTCGCCGTCGCCGACGAGCGCCTGGAGCGTGTTCTGCGCGAAGAAGGGGCGCGCGGGCGGGATGAAGCCAATGCCTCGGGCAAGGCGCTGCGCGAAGAAGTGGGCGGATTGCTGCGGGGCTTTCAGGATTCGGTGCTGCGCACCATGGCCGAAATGCAGACCTTGCAGAAAGCCCAGCTGCAACTTTTCTCCGAACGCTTGGACGACGGGGTGCGGCGCATCGATCAGCGGGTCGAGGGGATGGCCGCGGCGCTGAAAGAGGGGATGAATGAAACCCGCGCCGGTCTCGATCTGCGCCAGCGCGATCTGCAGCAATCAGTCGATATCCGCCTGACGGAACTGAAAGGGCAGGCGGCGCAGAGCGATCGTGCCCTGCGCGAAGAGGTCCAAGGCAGCCTGAAAGGCCTCGGCGAGGGCCTGATCGCCAGCCTCGGCCGCCTCGGGGAGAGCCAGCGGGAGCGGTTGACGCAGCTGGCCGAGGAGCTGGCCCGGCTCACCCGGCGCCAGGAGCAGGCCCAGGAAGCCCTGCGCCTGACCTTGGAGGGGCGTCTCGACAGCCTGCGCGCCGACAA
>DIVU01000351.1 GCA_002423365.1 Desulfuromonadaceae bacterium UBA6124
TCTCCCGCCAGCTCTTCGAGCAGATTGTAGCCTTGGCAGAAAACCCCCTTGCCCATGATCCAACCACCGTTGCGGCTTCGCATCGTCCCGCGCAGCTCATCCCAGAATCGCGTTTTTCCCATCGTCTCTTCAGCGCTCAATGACATAATCCTCGTCCTTGACAAAAGGCATGGCGGTTAACGGCTTATTGGCCATTTCCGTCCCGTGAGCCAAGGTTCCGGGGGCGTTGAGCAGCTGGAAAAGGCCGGGGCCGACCCGGGGCTGAAAACCGAGATCGGCGAACGCGGCGGCAGCCAAACCCGGTGCGAGGATACCTAGCCCGTGCGGCGTCAATGCTGCGGAAAAACCGACGACCCACTTCAGACAACGACCGGCGCCGGGCAGGCGGGACAACCGCTCCGTCATTTGTCCGGCGATTCGATCCACACCGCCGAAGCGAGAACCAAACCCCGGGGCCGGATGCCAGTCACCATCGCTCGGCGGACAAGCCGTCGCCAGCAAATCGAGCGCCGTCCGGGACGGGTCATTTTTGACTTCCTTCCGCAGAAAACGCATCGCCTCTTCGACTTCCCCGCCGCCCAAGTGGTTCCCGCCGAGAAGGGTCATGGCTACGGGCAGAATCTGCGACGTTTCCGTCTTGCCCACGCCGGCGCACATCGCTGCACGGGTCGCCGGATGACGTGGCCCGGGATTTATCAAGGCGATCATCAACTGTTCAAGCAGTTGCGCTTTTTCCGGCGACGGCAATTCCCCCTGAAAGAGCAGATAGAGGACATCGACGAAGCTTCGCTTTGCCATCAGTTCGCTCAACTCATAGCCGTGGCAGTGAAGCCGTTCAGGCAGATAGGGGTTTTCCGCCGAGGGAACCTCATCCCAGATTTTCGTCACTGATCTCTGGCTAAATGTCTCGTCGCGACGACGAACATGTACATGCGTGGTTTCCAAAGTCTAAATCCTCCAACTCAACTCAAACCAGAGACTACGTCCGGCCAGTGGATAATCATCCGGCATCTGCCCATCGCTTGGCTCGCAGGCATTCTCATCGAAAAGATTGCGCACCGACAAAGCGGCCTCCAGATTTTTAAAGAGGTTGCTCCGCCGCAAAGTGACATCGACCAGGGTGTAGTCGTCGATTTCCGTTCGGGGATCAGCGGCGGCCCGCGCCCGGTCCCCCACCCAGGTCGCCTGCGGCGAAAGGACCCAGTCGGGCCAGAACCGCCAGTCGGCCCGCAGATAGGCCTGCTGCCCCGGGGCATCGGCGACCCGCCTGCCGGTCTCTTCATCCTCCGCTCGCTGCCAGGCATAGTTGCCGCGGAGGCGCAAGGTCTCCGACAACTTCCAATCCATCTCCAGTTCCAGCCCGTAGCCGTCCTGATCCCGGGCATTCCGCGCCGTCTTGGAAGTGCCGTTCGAATCAGGAACGAACTCAATGAGATCCCGCGCCTGATAGGTGAATAGGCTCAACCCCAATTGCACATCGAAGGTGGGTTTATAGTCGAAGGCCAACTCCAGGGTATCGATGGTTTCCGGATCGAGGTCCGGGTTACCCAAGGCCACCGGGTTGTTGATGGCGTACAGTTCGGAAAAGGAGGGGGCGCGAAAGGCGCTGCCGTAGAGCAGCTTGGTCGTCAGATTGTGCCGGGTGGCCCAGACCAGGGCGATCCGGGGGTTGAAGGTGTCGCCGGTATCGGAAAAGTCGTCATAACGGATGCCGGTGGTCAGTTCCCAATCGGGTGCGAACTGCCACTCATCCTGAAGAGACAGGTGCAGTACCTTGCGGGATTTGTCAGGGGCGTAAATAAACGGGGTATCGGTCACATCGGTAATGACTCCGGGAAAAACTCCGGGACCATAATTTTTCGTTTCCGAGGTCTCCATGTGCTGATATTTGTAACCGGTGCCGATGCGCAGTTTGTGCTTGGAAATCCCCGAATAAATCGCCGCAAGATCAACTCCGGCGATCCGTGAGGTGTCGTCGGGGCGGCCGATCATCCCTTCGGGGAAGGTGAGGGTTTCACCGAGCTGGGCTCCCGGAGGGTATATATGGAATTTTATATTATTATCGAGGTACTGGTAACTCACTCGGCTGGTCAGATCCCAATCGGGATGCAGATCGGTGTTGTGCCAGGTCAGATCGGCGAGATAAAGGTTATCGCTCTGGTAGCCTTCGGGATCGAGAGCCTGAGCCGCGCCGGCACCGACACCGGCGTCTTCGAGGCGCCAGTTCCAAAGGCTGAATGTCCAGTCTCCCCGGCCGATTTCAAGACGGGTATTGAAAAGATCATATCGAGTATCAAGGGAGCCCGGGGCCAAAGAGGCGCTGGTGCCGTGGATTTCGTCCAGCGTGGTTTGCGCATCCCGTTTGACGACCCGGTCGCGGTCGCCGTCGGTGGTCTGCCATTCGAAGGAGAAGGCGACATCCCAGTCGGCATAGGTTGCTCCATGCTGCAACCAGAACTCCTGACTGTCGAAAGAGCCGACCCGGCCGCCGGTGACGGTGCCGCCGAGACCGTCGGCATCCTTGGTGATGATGTTGATCACCCCTGCATAGGCGTCGGCGCCGTAAATGGCCGAGCCCGGGCCGCGCATGACCTCGATGCGTTCGATATTGGCCACCGGCAGGCGAAAGAGGATCGGATGGGCGCCGGTCCAGAGTTCGGGAAAGGCGATGCCGTTCATCAGGAGCAGCACCTGGGGATTGAAGCCGGTATGAATCCCGCGAATGGAATAGACGGCGTCGAGACGACTCAGGGTCGACAGGGAGACATGCAGCCCCGGCACGGTGTCGAGAACCTGATTGAGGTCGGTGGCGCCCATGGCGCGGATGTCTT
>DIVU01000187.1 GCA_002423365.1 Desulfuromonadaceae bacterium UBA6124
AAGACCCCGGAAGGGCCGGTGGTCTATCATTCGGAGCGCTGCATCGGCTGTCGCTTCTGCATGATCGCCTGCCCCTTCGGCGTGCCCAAGTACGAGTGGAGCAAGGCCTTTCCCTTGGTGCGCAAGTGCACCGGCTGCTACAGCCGGGTCAAGGAAGGGCTGGAGCCGGCCTGCGCCACCGCCTGCCCGACAGCGATCAGCTACGGTCCCCGGGGCGCGATGATCAAGGAAGCGGAACGGCGCATCACCGCCCACCCCGACAAATACCTGCCCAAGGTCTACGGCAAGGAGGAAGCGGGCGGCACCGGAGTCATCTACCTCACCGCCCTCCCCTTCGACGAACTCGGCTTCAAACCGGTGACGATGCGGGCGCTTCCCTCCTACACCTGGCAAGCGCTGCGCCTGGTCCCCGGCATCTTCATCGGCGTCGGCGGCACCCTCTCGGCCATCACCTGGTTCCAGCACCGCAAGGAACGCATCCGCAAGGCCCAGGAAGAGGCCCAGGGTACGGCCCCGACGGCGACCGAAGATTCCGCGAACGACCATAAGGAGAACCCGAAATGACCCCGGCCAGAGTGATTCTCAACGAAATACAGGGCTACCATCGCTTCATCAAATTCCTGATCTTCCTGGTCTTTCTGGCGGCCGTCGGTTCGGCGATCCGCTTCATTTTCGGCCTGGGAGCGACCACCAATCTCAACGACACCTATCCCTGGGGATTGTGGATCTCCTTCGACGTCGTCACCGCCGTACCGCTGGCGGCGGGGGCCTTCACCATCGGCGTGGTCGCCCACGTCTTCCACATCCGCAAGCTCGAACCGCTGGTGCGGCCGGCGATCGTCACCGGTTTTCTCGGCTATTCGCTGGTCTGCGTCGGGCTGATGCTCGACCTCGGCCAGCCGCACCGGGGGGTCTATGTCCTCTTCCCCTGGAACTGGAACGTCCATTCGCCCATGTTCGAAGTCTCCATGTGCGTCATGGCCTACACCACCGTCCTCTTCCTGGAGTTTCTCCATCCGGTGTCGGAGCGCTTCGGCTGGCACATCCCGCTGCGGCTGCTGCGCAACCTGCAACTGCCCTTCGCCATCCTGGCGGCGATGATCTCGACCCTGCACCAGTCGACCCTCGGCACCTTCTTTCTGATCGCCGTCGACAAGCTCCATCCCCTCTGGTACAACCCGCTGCTCCCCTTGCAGTTCTGGCTGTCGGCGATCTTCACCGGCCTGGCCATCGTCATTCTTGAAGCCAGCCTAGTCCACCGCTATATGGGTCAGCCGGACGAATCGGACTTGCTCGCCACCCTGACCCGGATCATCCCCTGGGTGATGGCCGTCTACATGCTGGTCAAGCTCTATGCCCTGCTGGTTCTGGCCGAAGGCCCTTTCTTCGACCGGCCGGTGCTCACCACCCTATTCATCGCCGAGATCGTCATTGGCTTGCTGCTCCCCTTCTGGATGTTCCTGCAAAACCGTATCCGCGCCGACAAGGCCATGCAGCTGCGGGCCGCCGGACTGGTGATTTTCGGTCTGATCCTCAACCGCTTCAACGTCTCGATGTTCGGCATGATTCTGCCGGGACAGGAGATCTACGCCCCGAACTTTCTCGAATCGATGGTCACGGTCGGAATCATCGCCGCCCACATCCTCTTCTTCGTGCTGATCGCCAAATACTTCCCGGTCTTCGAACACCACCCGGAGACGGTCGACTACACCATCCCCGACCGTTTCCGCAAGGTCGCGCCCGCGACCGAACGGCATTAAGAGCATCCGCGACGAAAAACAAAAACGGCCTGGGGACCAAAAGCCCCCAGGCCATTTTTCGTTCGGGCGAGCCCGCCATCAGCCGTGCAGCAACCCGTACTGGACGATATAGACAGCGGCGCCGGCGAAGTAGCCGATCAGGGCGAGGCCGCTGATTTTCCTGACGTACCAGAAAAAATGAACCTTCTCCAGGCCCATCGCCGCCACCCCGGCGGCCGAGCCGATAATCAGGATCGAGCCGCCGGTCCCGGCGCAATAGGCCATGAATTCCCAGAGAAAACTGTCGGTCGGAAAGCGCGCCAGATCGTACATCCCCATGGAGGCCGCCACTAGCGGCACGTTGTCGACCACGGCGCTGACAAGGCCTATGAGCATGACGATGATGCTCTCCATGCCGACGACCTGATCGAGCCAGCCGGCCAGGGCACCGAGGATGTGGCTGTGTTCGAGGGTCGCCACCGAGAGCAGGATGCCGATGAAGAAGACCACGGAGCTCATGTCGATGTGGGTCAGGGCGTGGACCAGAGTCAGGTGGTACTTATCTTCGTCTTCCTTGTTGCGATGAATGATTTCCCCAACCAGCCAGAGGAGGCCGAGGCCAAAAAGAATCCCCATAAAGGGGGGCAGATGGGTGATCGCCTTGAACACCGGCACCGCCACCAGGGTGCCGAGCCCGAGGCAGAACATCAACTGCCGCTCGAAAGGGGTGGTTTCGACGCCAAGGCGGCGCTCCATGAAGTCGGGGGACACCACTTCCCGCCCCTTGAGTAGCCAGGCGGTGACCATCAGGGGCACGATCAGGTTGGCCAGCGAGGGGAGCAGCACCCCCTTCATGATGGCCAGGGTGGTGATCTGGCNNGCATGGTGGTGGTGACGTCGCCGATGGGGGTCCAGGCACCCCCGGCGTTGGCGGCGATGACGATGATCCCGGCGAAGAAGAGCCGGTCGTCCTGATGATCGAGAAGCTTCTTCATCAGCGAGATCATAACGATGGTGGTGGTCAGATTGTCGAGCATGGCGCTGAGGAAAAAGGTGACGAAGCCGACCAGCCACATGAGGGAGGAGAGCTTGGTGGTCTTGATCCGCGAGGTAATGACCTCGAAACCATTGTGGGCGTCAACCACCTCGACGATGGTCATGGCGCCCATCAGAAAAAAGACGATCTGGGCGGTAGCCGAAAGGGACTCGGAAAGATGCTCGCCGACCAGCTGCGGATCGCCGGTCGCCAGGGCGTAGACGGTCCAGAGCATACCGGTTGCCAGCAGCGCCGTGGCGCTTTTGTTGATCTTGATCGTATGTTCGAGGGCAATGGCGGCGTAGGCCGTCACGAAAATGAGAATGAGCGCGGTATTCATGAATGTTGGTCCTTGCAANNGGTCGTCAGCCACACCGACGGCCCGATGGCGGAGCCCGTGAAAGGATACAAGCCCCGTTCGCGACCTTGGTCTTAGCCACGGCCTTGCCGGCACGCGTCGAGGTCGCATAGGGGTCCGAAAATCTCGACCCGCCCAAACCGACGTGAGGAGGGCTGCCTTTCTCCTCGACATGCGGCAACTCGCCGAGCGCGGGGGCCGTCGCGACCGGCCGTGTATCGAGTACCGAGCCCCATCCATCGTCAACACCCTGCGTCCCGGCAGCGCTTCCGCACCCACCCGCAAAGAGCAGAATCGTCAGCAGGGCGGCGAAGGCCAACAGCAAAGCGCTCATGGGGGAGACCGGCCGAAACCGGCAACACATCGGTTTTTCGATCATCGAAACATCATTTCAGCGGCGAAGAAATAAGAAACGGCAGGATTCATCTTCCTTTCCCGGGATTTTGTCAAGCCCCTTCCGCAAGTGCCTGTCGGATCGAAGAAAAACGAGGGCTATAGTGTTCTGAATACTTCCGGCCAATTTTTACATGGCTTGTCCAGCCCCACGCCCCCCGCCCCCCGCCCCTCGGACTGTATACATTTAACCCACATGGCCTAAAAAAACCCAACAACGCGCACCAGGAAATTCCGAAAACTCATTGAATTTATTATGTTTAAGATTGGGCACGCTTCATGCTCCGGAATTTTTTGCCGTTCGCGGCCATCTGACCAAGAGGAGCGTGCCATGACCGAATCGACGAATCGGAATTATCACCGTTGGTCACAAGGAGGACTCGAACCGGTCGCCCGGCCGGTGGTAAGGGAATTCCCCCTGCGCCTGACGGTCAATGGGCGCGAACTGGCGACCCTCATCGCCTCTCCTAATCAGCTGAACTTTCTGGTCGCCGGATTTCTCCGGAACCAGGGTTTTGTCGAGGTCCTCGACGACATTCTTCAACTCGGCGTCTGCGCCGAGTTCGGCGCCGCCCAGGTACGTTTGAGGGGGGAGATTCCCGAACGGCTCCAGCCGACCCTCACCTCCGGCTGCGGCACGGGCATCTCCTTCAATCTGCCGACGGGCTCCGCCTCCTTGCCCCATCCCTCCGCAACCCGCCGACCGGTCGCCCCGGCGGCGATTTTCACCCTGATGCATGAACTGCAGCGGCGGGCCGAACAGTATCGCAGCCACGGCGGCATTCACTCGGCGGCGGTGGGGGACGGCGAGAAACTCCTCCTTTACGCCGAGGATCTGGGGCGGCACAACACCCTCGACCGCATCGCCGGCGAGGCGCTCTTCAAGGGGATCGACCTGGCTGGCAAGCTGCTCGTCACCTCGGGCCGGGTTTCCACCGAAATGATCGCCAAGGCCGCGCGCCTCGGCATTCCCCTGATCGCCTCGCGCACCTCGCCGACGGACATGGCGATCCGCATGAGCGAGGAGTTGGGCATCACCCTCATCGGCTACCTGCGCGGGGAAAGCTTCGAGGTCTACAGCCATCCTCAAGGGCTCGCCGCCCCAACCCGGAAAGCGAAGATCGCCGGGGTCAGCGCCGTCATTCTCGCCGGCGGCGAATCGCGGCGCATGGGCAGCGACAAATCGCTCCTCCCCTGGCACGGCGGACGCTTCATCGAGCACATCCACCGGCAACTGGACGAGCTCTTCGACGAAGTCGTCATCGTCACCAACTCGCCCTCCCTCTATACGCAAATTCCCTGCCGCAAGGTGCCGGACATCTACTACAAGCAGGGCTCCCTGGCCGGAATCCATTCGGGGCTCTGCCATGCCCGGCACGAGCGGATCTTTGTCGTCGCCTGCGACATGCCCTTCCTCTCCGAGGAGGTGATCCGCGCCCTCTGCGCCTGCGACCGACAGGCCGAGGTGGTGATTCCCCGCAGCGAACAGGGACTGGAGCCGTTGCACGCCTGCTACGGAAAATCGTGCCTGCCCGCCATCGAAGCGGTGCTCGATGCCGGCAAGAAGCGCATCGTCGGCTTCTTTCCCCAGGTAACCGTGGCCGAGATGGCCCCAGCGGAAGTGCGGGAAATCGACCCGGAAGGACTCTCCTTCCGCAACATCAACACCCCGGAAGAATATTTCGCCCTGCGCGATCAGGCCTTGAACGTCGGGGAAACGCCCGGCATGGAAAAATCGGCCGCAAGACGCTAGGCAAAAGCCGGAAAGCACCTTATACTGACGACTTCTCCGAATCGCAGGGCCTACCGGGATTGGCCCCACGGCCTGCGATCCATGGGTTCGGCTGGAAACGGCCGGGCCTCCCGTTTGGAAAGGAGACCCTCGGTTGACCGACGCCCGGCGTCGGACCAGAGGCCCTTTCCCTGTGGGAAGGGCTTTTTTTTCATCCTTCAACCAGGGAGACACCCACCATGCACCAGCTCCGTATCGTCCTCGCACTCGTTCTGCTCACCACCTTCCTTGTCGCCCCGGCCTGGGCCGAGGAGCGCCTACGCCTGGCCACCACCACTTCCACTGAGAACTCCGGGCTGCTCGCCGCCCTTCTCCCCCCGTTTGAAAAAGCCCAAAACTGCAAGGTCGACGTCATCGCCGTCGGCACCGGCAAGGCCATCAAACTCGGCGAGGCCGGGGATGTGGACGTGGTCATGGTGCACGATAAGGCCAACGAAGAGAAGTTCGTCGCCGAAGGCTTCGGCGTCGAGCGCAAGGATCTCATGTACAACGACTTCGTGCTGCTCGGCCCGAGCAGCGACCCGGCCGGGGTGCTCGGCAGCGCCGACATCGCCGAGGCGCTGAAGAAGATCGCCGCAAGCGGGACGCCCTTCGTTTCGCGCGGCGACCTTTCGGGCACCCACAGCAAGGAAAAGGAACTGTGGCAGGCGGCGGGTGTCGCACCGGCCGGCGCCTGGTATCTGGAAGCGGGCCTGGGCATGGGCGAGGTCATCACCATGGCCGGCGAGCGCCAAGGCTATACGCTCTCCGACCGCGGCACCTGGATCGCCTTCGCCGCCAAGAACGATCTGCGTATCGTCGCCGAGGGGGACAAGCGGCTTTTCAACCCTTATGGCCTGATCGTCGTCAATCCCGCGCGTCATCCCCACGTCAAGGTGAAACTGGCCGAGGCCTTCGTCGCTTTTCTCCTGTCGGAAGAAGGGCGGAAGTTGATTTCCGGTTTCACCGTCAACGGCCAACAGCTCTTCTTCACCTACTGAGGCACCGTGTACTTTCTCGGCGACTCCCTTGGGACGGCCCTGACCCTGCTGATCAGCCTCGACGGTGAGGTCCTGCGCACGGTCTGGACCTCGCTCTTCGTCTCCTTCGCGGCGATTCTCGCCGCCATGGTCGTCGCCGTCCCCTTAGGCGGCGTCATCGCCCTGCGGGAATTTCCCGGCAAGCGGCTGACCCTGACCCTGCTCAACACCCTGATGGCGATGCCGACGGTGGTCGTCGGCCTGCTCATCTACGGTCTGCTCAGCCGCCAGGGGCCCTTCGGCGAGCATGGGCTGCTCTTCACCCCGGCGGCGATGATGCTCGGCCAGATTGTCCTGGCGGTGCCCATCGTCGCTCACTATACGGTGGCGGCGGTGGCCGGGGCCGACCCGCGCATCCTCCCCACCGCCCTGACCCTGGGGGCGGGTCCGCTGCGGGCCATGCTCCAGATTTTCGTGGAGGTGCGTTTTGGCCTGGTGGCGGCGGTCGTCGCCGGGTTCGGCCGGATCATCGCCGAGGTCGGGGTGGCGATGATGCTCGGCGGCAACATTCGCGGCTACACCCGCACCATGACCACCGCCATCGCCCTGGAGACGAGCAAGGGGGAGTTCGCCTTCGCCCTCGCCCTCGGCCTGGTGCTGATGACGGTGGCGCTTTTGGTCAATCTTTTTCTCAATCTGTTGCAGCAGAGGTGATGGATGACGCCCCTCTATGAACTGAACCGGATCGAACATCGCCGGGAGGGCCGCACGGTCCTCGCCATCGACCGCCTGGAACTCCAGCCGGGGCGCTTTTACGCCCTGACCGGGGCCAACGGCGCGGGCAAGAGCACCCTGTTGCACCTGCTGGCCCTGCTCGACCGACCGAGCCGGGGGGAGTTGCGCATCGACGGCCAAGCCCTGCCCAACCGCGACAGCTTGCTCTACCGGCTGCGGCGGGAGATCACCCTGGTGCACCAGGCCGCCTTTCTGCTCTCGGGGACGGTGACGGACAACCTCGCCTTCGGCCTCAAACTGCGCGGGCTGTCCCGCCGTGAGCGGAATCGCCGCGCCCTCTGGGCCTTGCAGACCGTCGGCCTCGGGGATTTCGGCGAGCGGCGGGCGAACCGGCTCTCCGGCGGTGAAATCCAGCGCGTCGCCCTGGCCCGGGCGCTGGCCCTCAAGCCCCGGGTACTGCTCCTCGACGAACCGACCACCGGCCTCGACGAAGCGAGCGCGGCGGCTTTCGAGGGTCTGCTCGCCGGCTTGCGCGACCAGGGGCTGTCGCTAGTCATGGCCAGCCATGATCGCGCCCTGGTGCAACGTCTGGGGGCCGAGGAAATCCGCCTCGCCGAGGGACGGAT
>DIVU01000323.1 GCA_002423365.1 Desulfuromonadaceae bacterium UBA6124
GCCGCTCTTTCATCTCGGCGGCCAGGCGTTCGGCGGCCAGGCTCGCGCCGGTCATGGAGTTGCCGATGATCATGCCCGCCAGCGGGATGAGATAGCGGGGGTCGTACCAGGGGGTGAGGCCGATAACCAGGGTGCAGAAGAAGAAGGTGGCGCCGAAGCAGCCGAAAAAGAGGGAGACCCCCACTACCCGATGAAAGCGCGGCATACGGTCCTTGACCCGCGCGCCCACGGCATGCACGGCGAAGCCGCCCATGACCAGCAGGATGAGGAGCACCGGCGCCGGACTGGCGAGGGTGAAGACGGTTTTCAGCAGGTAGCCGACCAGAAACAGCTGCGCGATCATGCGCAGGGAGGACCAGAGCAGATCCCGCTCCTGGCCGATACCGTTCCAGCGGGCCAGAGCGGCGACAAAGAGGATCAGGCCGTAGACCAGGGCCAGATCGACCAGGGAAAGATCGACGACGCCGTCACTCATGGGCATCCTCCGGCGAAGCGAGAAAGCGCCGCAGGGCGTCGGCGCGGGGATTTTCGAAAAAATCGGCGGTCGTGCCCTCTTCGAGAATCCGGCCGTTTTCGAGAAAGGCCGCCCGATCGGCCACGCGTTGCGCCAGGCGCAGATCGTGGGTAAGCATAACCAGAGTCAGGCCCCCGTCCCGGCGGATGTCGCGCAGGGATTGGCCGAGCTGGTCGGCGNNCGCAAGGATTGGCCGAGCTGGTCGGCGGTGGGGCGATCGAGAGCGCTGGTCGGCTCGTCGAGGAGCAGCACCCCCGGCCCGGTCAGCAGGACGCGGGCCAGGGCCAGGCGCTGCTGCTGGCCGATGGAGAGGGAACGGGCCTGACGGGGGAGCAGATCCCCAGGCAGACGGCAGAGGTCGAGCACCCGCCGTACCTCTTCGGAATCGGCCGCAGGTTGCGGCAGGCCGCGAAAAACGAAGGGGCGCCGCAGATTATCGAGGACCGTGCCGTCGTACATGAAAGATACTTGCGGGACGGCAGCGACGCGCCGCCGCAAGGCCAGGGGGTCGAGGCTGCCGATGTCGACTCCGGAAAGCAGAATGCGGCCGGCATCGGGATCTTCCAGCCGGTTCAGCAGCCGCAGCAGGGTGCTCTTGCCGCCGCCGGAGGGACCGACCACCACCATCAGGCAACCCGCCGGCACCGTCAGATCGATGCCGCGCAGAATCTCCACCGGCCGTCCCTCGGGATCGCGCCGAGCCTTGCGCAGTCCCTCCAGCACCAGGCTCTCCCCCGGGCCGGTCATCCACCGCCCCGCAGGCGCTTGAGAACCTGCTTCAGATCCTCCCAGGCTTCCCGCTTGGCCGCCGGGTTGCGCAGCAGATAGGCGGGATGGTAGGTCGGCAACAACGGGATGCCCTGATAGTCCCGCCACTGGCCGCGCAGACGGCTGATGGGGGTGTTGTCGGCGAGCAGGGACTGGCTGGAGACCCGGCCCAAAGCCAGGATCATCTCCGGCGCGATCGCCGCCAGCTGGCGTTCCAAAAAAGGACGACAAGCGGCGATTTCCCCGGGTTCCGGATCACGGTTGCCGGGGGGACGACATTTTATGACATTGCAGATGTAGACCTCGGATCGCTCCAGGCCGATGGCGAAGAGCATGCGATCGAGCAGTCGTCCGGCCTCGCCGACGAAAGGTTCCCCCCGCTCATCCTCTTCCCGTCCCGGCCCTTCGCCGACCAGCACCAGTCGGGCGCGCGGGGCGCCGACGCCGAAGACGATGTTGTGCCGTCCCCGGGCCAGGGGACAGCGTTGGCAGTCACCGAGGTCGGCACGGATCTCGTCGAGGGTTTCGCTCCGGCAGGGAGCCATCCCTCCCCGGTCGAGCCCGCGCACGTTCGGCGGACAGATCGGCGGATCGGCGGCGAGGGGGGGCATCGGCAGCGCGCCGAGACCAAGCCGATCCAGATCCTGCAGCACTCCCCGCGCCTGGGCGAGGGCTTCGCGCAATTCCTGACGGAGATTTTCCGGCATGCTGATTCCAGTGGAAAGGGGTGACTCCGGCCGGTACTCCTTTACTTGACCGCCGGTAAGGATTATCCTGCTACCATATTTTTCCGAGATGCCTATGTTATTGCGTTGCGCTTTCCTTTTTATCCTTCTGCTGCTGACACCCGGCGAGGCCCTGGCCTGGGGGATCGGTGTGCATCTGCAACTTGGCTCCCATATCCTCGCCAATCTCCAGCAGCTGCCGCCGCTTTTGCAGACCCTGCTCGGCGCCTATCCCCAGGATTACCTCTACGGCTGCATCGCCGCCGACATCACCCTGGGCAAGAAATTCACCCACTATCTGCAACACTGCCACAGCTGGCGCATGGGGCGGAAGATTCTCGACGCAGCCCAGAGCGCTCCGCAAAAAGCCTGCGCCTACGGCTACCTGAGCCACCTCGCCGCGGACACCGTCGCCCACTCCTACCTGGTGCCGTTCAAGATGGCGCGCACCTTCAACACCGTCTTTCTCAAGCACGCCTACTGGGAAGTGCGCGCCGAGGCCCAGGTGCCGCCGGAAATCTGGGCGGTGGCCCGGAGCATCGCCCGCAAGCGCTTTCCCGACAACGACCTGCTGCTGCGCGGGGAACTCTCGGACACCATCTTTTCCTTTACCACCAACAAGCGGCTCTTCAACTCCCTGCTGCTGCTCAGCCGTCTGCGCCAATGGCAGAAGATGCTGCGCTCCATCGACCACAACTCCAAATGGACCTTCAGCCCGGCCGATCAGGAGGAATATCTCTCCCTGGCCCGGGAGGCGGGGATGAGCATCCTGACACGGATGGAAGAAAGCCCCTACTGGAAGGCCGATCCCACCGGCGAGCGGGCGATCAATGCCGCCAAGATGATCCGCAAGAACCTCAATCTCCTCTGGCTCGACGGCAAGCTCCCGGACAAGGACGGCGAAGCGATCCTCGCCAACCTCAAACCCCGCTTCCGCGAAGGCATCACCCGCCCCGACGACCTGCTGAAACTGCTCTCGGCATATTAATCGGGCGAGGCGTGCCTCGCCCCTACAGCGAAGGCTTCAGCAATCGGGCGATGCGGTCGAGGAGCTGGTCGGCGACCTCGTCCTTGCCGAGCAAGGGGAGTTCCTCGCCGGAGCCGTCCCGGTAGAGCAGGCGCACGGCGTTGGTGTCGACGTCGAAGCCGGCGTCGTTGCGGCTGACGTCGTTGGCGACGATCAGGTCGAGATTCTTCTCCGTCAGCTTCTTGCGGGCATTCTCCAAGAGATCGGCGGTTTCGGCGGCAAAACCGACCAGCAGGCGGTTCCCTTTCCGGCTTCCGAGCTCGGCGAGAATGTCCGGATTTTTCTCCAGCGGCAGAATCAGCGAGCCCTCCAATCCCTTCTTGATCTTCTGCTCGGCGCGCATCGCCGGGCGGTAATCGGCGACTGCCGCCGCCTTGATCACCACCGTCGCCTCCTCCAGTCGCTGCAACACGGCCTCGCGCATCTGCCGGGCACTCGTCACCGGCACCAGCTCGACCCCGGCCGGCGCCGCCAGGGCCGTCGGGCCGCTGACCAGGATCACCCGCGCCCCGCGCCGACGGGCGGCCCGGGCGATGGCGTAGCCCATCTTGCCCGAGGAGTAGTTGCTCAGGTAGCGTACCGGATCGAGCTCTTCCCGAGTCGGTCCGGCGGTGACCAGCAGGGTCTCTCCGGCCAGATCCTGGGGGCTGAGCAGGGCCAGGGTTTCCTCGAAAATCCGCGCCGGCTCCGGCATCTTCCCCTTCCCTTCCCAGCCGCAGGCGAGAAAGCCCGTGGCCGGCTCGAGAAAGCGGTAGCCGAGCCCCTCCAGCTTCTTCTGATTCATCTGATAGATCGGATTCTCGAACATGTTGACGTTCATCGCCGGGACGAAAAGGACCGGCGCCTTGGTCGCCATCAGGGCCGTACTGAGCAGATCGTCGGCCAGGCCGTTCGCCACCTTGCCGATGAGATTGGCCGTGGCCGGCGCCACCACCACCAGATCGGCGCGGTCGGCCAGGGAGATGTGGCCGATCTCCCGTTCCTGGTAAAGATTGAAGAGCTCAGTATGCACCGGGTTGCCGGAAAGGGTCTGGAAGGTGAGCGGCGTCACGAACTCGCGGGCGCTTGCGGTCATCACCACGAAGACCTCGGCGCCGGCCTTGACGAACAGCCGCAGCAGTTCCACCGCCTTGTAGGCGGCGATGCCGCCGGTGACGCCGAGAAGGATGGTTTTATCCTTGAGCATGGCGGTCTCTCCCTTTAGATGAATGCGCCGACAAAGGGGTTGTTGCGTTTTTCCCGGCCGATGCTGGTATCCGGGCCGTGGCCGGGATGCACCACCGTCGCCTCGGGCAGCACCAGCAGATGCTCACGGATGGCGGCCAGCAGCTGTTCGTGATTCCCCCCGGCGAGATCGGTGCGGCCGATGGAACCGGCGAAGAGGGTATCGCCGGCGAAGAGATGGCC
>DIVU01000149.1 GCA_002423365.1 Desulfuromonadaceae bacterium UBA6124
TGACGGCGCTGATCAGCCCCATCGCTGTCCATTCCCAGGTGTTGCGCAAGGAGCTTCCGATACTCGCCGGGATGACCCTCCTTGCGGCTTGGCAGTTGTGGGACGGGTCGATCACCCGGTTCGATGCGGTGGTGCTGTTGCTCGTTTTCGCCGGCCTGATGGGCTGGACGATTTGGCAAGGGTTGCGGAAACGGGTCGATCCTCTCGGCTCGGAGATCGAACAGGAGCTTGTCGCCCATCCCATGCCGATCAATCGGGCCTTTTTCTGGCTGGCGGCCGGTCTTTTGCTGTTGATCGCCAGTTCTCGCATGCTGGTCTGGGNNCGCGGTGGAAATCGCGCATCTTCTGGGGGTGAGCGATCTGATCATCGGGCTGACCATCGTCGCGATCGGAACCTCTTTGCCGGAGCTGGCTTCATCGGTGATCGCCGCGCGCAAAGGGGAACACGATATTGCCCTCGGCAATATCATCGGCTCAAATCTTTTCAATACCCTGGCGGTGGTCGGTATCGCCGGAACCATTCACCCCTTGACCGTCGGCCCGGAAGTTTTTTCCCGGGACATGATGGTCATGGCCGGCCTGACGCTTTCGCTTTTTTTGCTGGGTTGGGGATTTCGCGGACCCGGACGGATCAACCGCTNNCGGGGGGGGGGGGGGCTGCTCTGTGCCTATCTGGGCTACACCGCCTATCTGGCGAGCGAGGTCTTTCTGAAGTAGCCGGCCTCAACGGGCATTGACACGGAAGGTTTCGTCGTCATCTTCGGGTTCTTCATCGCTTTCTCCCGAGTAGAAACGGTAATCGTTACCCCCTGCCTGTTTTGCCTGATACATGGCCATGTCGGCATTTTTCAGCAATTCCTGGGTGTTGACGGCATCCATCGGGTAGAGGGCGATGCCGATGCTGAGGGACGTGAAAATTTCGCTCTCTTCGTGAATGACCGGTTCGACGCCGGCGGCCAGGAGGCGCCGGGCGGTGTTGGCGGCATCCTGATGATTGGCCATATTTTCCAGGATCACGGCGAATTCGTCGCCGCCGAGGCGGGCGATGGTGTCGTTGCCGCGAACGCAGGTGCCAAGACGATGCGCCAGGGTCTTGAGCAGGGTATCGCCGGCGGCGTGCCCCAGGGTGTCGTTGACGCTCTTGAAGCGGTCGAGGTCGATGAACATCAGGCCCAGCTGTCGGCCTTCGCGCTGGGCAAGTTGCATGGACTGGCGCAGACGGTCGTTGAAGACCAACCGGTTGGGCAGTCCGGTGAGGAAGTCGTACTGGGCCAACTGTTCCAGTTTCTGTTCCGCCATCTTGCGCTCGGTGATGTCCTTGGCGACATAGACCAGTCCCTCGGCCGCGTTATTTCCTTCCTTGAGCCAGCCCGTGGACAGGAGCACGGGGATCTCCCTGCCGTCTTTCGCCAGCAGGATCTTCTCGGCGTTGCTGCACAGGTGGGGCAGCAGGTTGAGATCATCGAACAGCTCGGGGTCGGGCTCGCCCATGGAAAAATCCTTGAGAATCAACGCGATATTCTGCCCGATCAATTCATTTTCCCGATAGCCAAGCAGTTCGCAGGTGGCTTGATTGACGCCGCGAATCAAAAACTGGTTCGAGGTGACGATCAGGCTGTCGTTCATGTTGTAGAGAATCGAGTCGACATAGGCCTTGGAGACGGTGGTGGCTTCCAGTTCCGCTGCCATATTCAGAAAGGCGATCCCCAGTTCGCCAATATCGTCCCGGGGGTCCATGGTTTCCAGTTGGGGGAATTCCCGGCGGCCCCGGCCAAAGGCGCGGACTGCGTCCTTGATGTAACTTAGGGGGGCGATCAGCATGCGCGTTGAAGCAACATTGACGATCAGCGTGATCAAGGTCAGCAGGCCGAGAAAAAAGACCGTCAGCCAATAGCTGTTGCTTTCGGCTAGAGTGATCAGTGAGCTGACGTGACCGTCAAAGGCGCTTCGGTAAAACTCGGCGAAGTAGCGCAACTGCTTGTCCAGGTTCTGCTGTTCCGTCGCCAGCTTTTGCAGTTCCGCGATCTTTTCCCCGGGATCCTCCCCTTGGGCCAGGGGCAGGTAGATCCCGTCCGCGCGGCGGGCATAAGCCTGATAGAGATTTTTGACTTCAAGAAGATTTTCATTGCGTTTGGAATGGAGTCGGTCGCTGTCGTGGGAGAGGTGCGACAAAGTCTCCATCATCGCCAGAATGCGCGGAGTCAGGCCGTTGCCTTTCTTTACCGACTCGGGCATCCCGAACAGAAAGCTCTCTTCGTAGAAATCCTGTTGGGTTTCGAAGAGCGTCAGCAGTTCCGCCGAACGCATCGCCAGGTGGAAGTCAAGATCGCGGACGTGGGTAAGGTGATCCTTGAGCCGGTGGTTGCTGTAAAGGGCAAAACCGGTCGCCACCAGGAACCCGAGAAGGGCGATGTTGACACAGAACCAGATTTTAAGACGAACGGTGCCGAGGATTTTCACCTCTTATTCCTCTCGGATGATGGATACGGGTTTTACACGATTATCCTTAACGTGGCTGTCGACATAGCCGATGGCCTTGACATTGGCGGCGATCGTTTCCAATATCTGGTCGTCGCCGTCGACTTCGCGAGGGGGAAGACCCTCACCGGAAAAAAGGATGCGTTTCCAGTACATGCTCAACTGACGGGGGGATTTCCCCAAGGTGTTTTGAGAAAAATTCTGATGCGTTTCGCCGGATTTCTGCAACAGCACCTCGATCCCGTTGCCGTCGTCCCAAAACACTTTTTTACCCAGAAAAATAGCGCGTACGTCCGCGAGTTCGAGGCTCGATACCGGGTTGTCCCGGTGAACCACCAGGACGGCTTCTCCCGCCAGGGCCGGACCGGACCAGAGCAGCAGAAGCAGAATCGAAATGATGCGAATAACGGTCATCTCGATCCTCCCTAGAAGTTGTAAGAGGCCTTCAGGACATAATAGTACCAGTCCCGCTTGACCCCTTCCGGTGGTGGGTTGAAGAGCGGCAGTTGCAGTGCGGCGCCGTCGACCTTGTGCCATTCCGCTTTGAGTACCCAACTGTCGTTCACATCCCAGCGCAAGCCCAGGCCGAAATCCTTGCGCCAGCCCAGATAATCCAGTTCTCCTCTCGCCTCCAGTTCGCTGCCGTCACGGTCATCCTTGTCCGCGTAGAAAACGTCGTAGAGGGCGTAAATCACCACCGGATCAATCAGGCGGTAGGCAACCTGTACATATCCCCCCTGAGAACGCCCGCCAGGGATGTCCTTATCGAAGACCACGCGGTCTGGTGTGGCTTCCATGTATTCAGCGGAGATTTGCCAGCGTTCCCGGGCATATTCGGCGGAATAGACGATAAAGTCCTTCATGTTGCCGGTGGCTTCCGCGCGGAAGATGGAACCGTCCCGGTTGCGCAGTTTGTAATCGAACTCACTTTCCCCGGTGAAGTAAGAGACGCCCAGGCGCAGGCCTTCCACCGGCGGTGAGTAGATCAGCGAACCGCCGTAAACGTAGCGGTTGTCCGACTCGAAAGCGACCACGCGCCGTCCGGCTTTCGCGGCCATTTTTTCTCCCAGGGCACGCATGCCCTGGGCCTGGCCCGAGTCCTCGGGGAAATTGACTTCGCCGTAATAGGCCTGGTATTCGAGATCGCCGCCAGCGCCGAAGGCGAGATTGCCGTAGATGCTGCCGCCGGTGGCGGCGACCACCAGAGTGCGCTTGTTTTCGTCGTAGATGCTCTGCGGCAGGAAGACCATCGGGCGCAGGAAGTCCGAGTCGCGCCCCTGGTTGTAGAGGCCGATGGGCAGCTTGACCTTGCCGAGGCGTACGCCGAGCCAGTTACGCCAGCGATAATCGGCCATCCCCCAGTCGATATTGATCTTGTTGTTGCCTTCGGCGCCGAGATCCCGGGACAGAAGTTGCAGGCCGACGCGCAGATTGTCGGTGATTTCCCCGTTGAGGGTCAGGCCGAATTCATTGATCTGGAAAGAGCCGTCTTCCGACTCGCCGAAAAAGTTGTTGTCCTGACTTTTGATATATCCCTGAGAGAGAAAGCCGTTGATGCGCATTTTGGTTCCCAGATCGAAAGACCAGGCGGAAAGCTGGGAACCCTGCAAAATCAGACCGAAACTCAGGATCATAAAAAACGTTTGCGAACATTTCATGGAAAATCCCCGAGGATGGGTGGCCGTTGAACGGAGAGTGATTCCTTAATCCTTTGCAATAGTTGGGCCATGACTAGAGGATGAAAGGCGTTTCCCTCTCGGGTATCCGTACTCCGTCAGGGTGATGATGCTTGGATATTAACTATCTTGAATTATTGATTTAGTTTATTTTCTCGGGCGGTAGCGAGGGGGCGCTGAAAAAAATGCCCGGTCAAATTCCGGTCAACGATTACGCCATATCGCTAAAATTTCCATTTTTCCATGGGGGTTTTGACGGAGTTCGAAAGGCGCTGTTCAACAGGGCAAGGTGTGTCGAAGAATATTAATTAAACTCGAGCCGATCGACCGTCAGATTTCATCGAGCAGGGCCGTGAAATCACGCAGGCCAAAAACCGCCTCCCGGCAACTGCGGTCGCGACAGAGGTAGGCGCAGATCTCTCCGTTTTTCTGGCTCTTCCCCTGTAGAAAAGGAATCTGTATCGTCAGTTTGCCGGTGTCGGGGGTATGCAGGAGAATAAAGCCCTCCGGCAGAAAGCGTCGTCTTGCGGCATCGAGCATCAAGCGGACTTCCCCGTCTTCGCTGGGCGCGGCGAGAACGATCTCCAGCGGCGGGGAAAGGGCCAGGTCGAGAGCGCACAACTGTTGGGCATAGGCCCGGGGATGCTTGACGAATTCCGCCATCCCCTTTTCCAGAAGGGTTTCGCCCCGTGCTTCGAGATCCCTGCGATCGAGGAGACGGCCCAGGCGCAGAAGATTGGCGGCGGCGACGGACGAACCCGAGGGGAGGGCGCCGTCCATGAGATTGCAGGAACGCTCAAGGATCTCCTCGGCATCATTCCCTTCATCGAAAAGTCCGCCTTGGCCGTTATCGAAGAGTTCCAGCATCTGTTCCGTCAGGACCAAGGCCGCATCCAGATCCTCTCCGCGAAAATCCACCAGAAAGAGCTCCAAGCGCCCCCAGGCGAAAAACGCATAGTCTTCCAGAAAGCCGGGAACGGCTGCCTGATTGTC
>DIVU01000066.1 GCA_002423365.1 Desulfuromonadaceae bacterium UBA6124
GAAAGGAGCTTCCGTTATGGCAACCCGCTTCCCCATTGAAACCGACCAACCGGTCATCGAAGTCACTCTCCCCGTCGGTCGCCACGTCCTCGAACTGGTGGTCGAGGACAGCGCCGGATTGCGCAGCGCCCCCGATACCGTGGTCATCACCGTGCAGCGCGCCGACGCGGTGGCGGTGGCCGTCGCCCCAGTGACGGCGGCCCTGCTCGCCGGTGCTCAGCAGCAGTTCGCCGCGGCGGTCACCGGCACCAGCAACACGGCGGTCATCTGGTCGGTGCAGGAAAGCGGCGGCGGCACGGTCTCCACCACCGGCCTCTACACCGCGCCCGCGACCGCCGGCACTTATCGGGTGCGGGCGACCAGCATCGCCGATCCGACCAAGAGCGCCAGTGCCACGGTCTCGGTCACGGCGGTCAGTGTCGCCATCAGCCCGGCCAGCGCTTCTCTCATCACCGGGAACACCCGCCAGTTCACCGCGACCGTGACCGGTACCAGCAACACGGCAGTCACTTGGGCGGTGCAGGAAAGCGGCGGCGGCACGGTATCCGCGACCGGCCTCTACACCGCGCCGGGCAATGCCGGCACTTATCGTGTGCGGGCGACCAGCGTCGCCGATCCGACCAAGAGCGCCAGCGCCACCGTGACCGTCGCCCCCGTTTCCTGCGTGGCCGGCTCGCCGGGTGTCCCCTGCACCGGCGCCTCGCCGGTCGTGTGCATAGCCGGTGCTCCCGGGGTCCCCTGCACCGGTGCCGCGCCGACCATCATCTGCACTGGCGCGACACCCACGGTTATCTGCACCGGGGCAACCCCGACGGTGGATATTTGTACCGGCGCTCGGCCGACGATCCTGGAATGCGTCAGTGGCGCGCCGACCAGCACCATCTGCACCGGCGCAACGCCGACTGTCGAAGTTTGCACCGGCGCGCGGCCAACGGTGATCGATTGCGTCGCGGGCGGACCGATCAACACCGTTTGCACGGGGGCCTCACCGCAGATTCTCGCCTGTACCGGAGGCAATCCGCAGGTTTTCGCCTGCACGGGAGCTTCTCCGACGATCATTCGCAGCGAACCGGAAAAGGACGTTGAAAGGGCCCCGGAGGAAAAACCGTCGGTCAAACCCAAGGGCACGCCGAAAAAGTAGGGGCAAACCCATGTGGTTTTGCCCTTAGAAAGGACGGTAAAAAGAGCGGCAGGGGCGCAGCATGCTGCGCCCTTACGGTCCCGGACAAACCGCATATATGAAGAGAGGGCCATTTGAAACCATTTTTTCCGCTGCGGGTGGTGAAGGGGGAGAACTATTCCGTCTTCAATCCCGTGGACAATCAGGAATATCAGCTCAATCTCAGCGGTTACCGGATTCTCGAACTCTGCGACGGCAATCGCACGGTCGTGGAAATCGCCCGGTCCCTGGAGGTCCCTTTGCGTCTCGATGCCCTGCGCTGCGAGGCGTACGTTACGGAATTCCTCGAGGAGATGACCTCCCTCGGGATGCTCTGCTGGCGGCGGGAGTCGATCCCGGCGTCGAGCTTCTGGGCGCCGCCGCAGACGGTCTTCTGGGATGTCACTTCGGCCTGTAACCTGCGCTGTATCCATTGTTACGGCACCAGTGAATCCCCTGGCCCCGGCGAACTCAGCACCTTTGAGGCGCTGCGGGTGATCGACGAAATGGCCGCCTGCGGCGTCGAGGCGATTTCCTTCAGCGGCGGCGAACCGCTGTTGCGCAAGGATTTCATCGAACTGGCGGATTACGCCGGTCGCCAGGGATTTAAATCCGTTGGCGTGGCGACCAACGGCACTCTGATCGACGAAAGGATGGCCCGCCGCTTGCTGCAAACCGGGATCGACGTGCAAGTGAGCATCGACGGTGACCGTGCCGAAATCCACGATGCCCAGCGCGGCGTCCCCGGCGCTTTCGATAAGGCCCTGGCGGGAATTCGCGCCTTGCAGGAGGCCGGTTGTCCGGTCTCGGTCTGCACCAGCGTGACCCGCCTCAATGTCGAACGGATTCCGGCGATCATCGAACTGATGGAACGCCTTGGTGTTTCCCGCTACCGGGTGCAGGGGCTGGTGGCCATGGGCCGGGGCCTCGACAATCGCGAGAGCCTGGGCCTTGAGCCCCAGCGCATGCGGGAACTGGTCGCCTATCTGGAAGGGCGCGATATCCGCATCAGCAGCTACAACTTCACCCTCAAACCACCCCCCGCCGGGCCCGTCGATTTCTGCGGCATCGGCGCATGCAGCGCCGGGGCCACCATCTGTTCCATCACCAGCGAAGGGCGAGTCGTTCCCTGCACCTATTTCTGGGGGCTGAAGGGCGACGACCTGCGCGCCCACAGTTTCGGCTGGATCTGGGAAAACTCACGGCTGCTCAACTACTTCCGCAGCATCCGCCTGGATGACGTCAAAGGCGTCTGCCGCGCGTGCGCCTGGCTCTCCGTTTGCCACGGCGGCTGCAAGGCCGAGAACTTCGCGGCGGGGGATATGTTCGCGTCCAACCGTACCTGCTGGGTGGCGGAGGAGTTGCGGGAGGGGGCATGTCAGGAAGCATGAAAGGGCATTGGCGATCGAGGAGTCGGGAGGATGACCGTTCGGGATCATAGCGCAAAGGAAGAAAAAAGCGTATCGACGGGGCGCGTCGCCGAGGCGAGCGAGATGCGGTCCGGACCTGTTCCCTTGTCGGCGGGATTGGCGGACAAGGTCCGTTTCGCCCCCGGTCTGCTCTCTCCTCGGGAAATGCTGCGTTTGGGCGGCACCGTCGGTAACCGCGCCGTCCGTCAGCTTCTGGCCCGGCCCGCCGGTTCCGTCCGGCAGCGCCAAGAAGGGGAGGAAGAGGAAGAACCCTTGCAGGCCAAAGCCGCCCCATCCCCGGTTCCGGTTTCCTCCCCGGGATCTTCGAGCGCGAGTCCTCTGCCTTGTCCCCTGCGGCAGGGGCTGGAAGGGCTTTCGGGTTTTGACCTCTCCGGGGTACGGGTCCATGCCGACGACCCCGCTCCAGGGCGGCTCAATGCCCTGGCCTATGCCGAGGGGGGGGAGATTCGTCTCGCGCCGGGGCAGGAACAACATCTCGCCCATGAAGGCTGGCATGTGGTGCAGCAGATGCAGGGGCGGGTGCGGGCGACGACCAGCGAAGAGGGCGTGGCGATCAATGACGATGCAAGCCTGGAGCGCGAGGCCGATGAAATGGGTCGGGAAGCGCAACGCTGGAGCGGCGTCGGACCCATGCAGCGCAAGGCTTTTCCCGGAGCATTGCCGTACACGGGATCGGGTCGTCCGATTCAGCGCGTCGATCAGCATGCCGGGGCGGTGATTCCCACGGCGACGACCCAAGGCCGGATTCACGGCGAGCTCTATCCCGCCCGAGGAGCCGCCGGCGCGCCGCCGCTCCCTTGGGACGGGCGTATCACTAACCCCCTCGATCCTGCCGCAGTTTTGCTTGCGGCCACCAACCGCGCGCGGTTGGTCACGTCCATGCACACCGCCATGCGGACCTATCTTGCCGCTGCAATGCCAGGCATCCGGGCGACGGCGGCGCGGCGACGGGTACCCATTGCCTCATTGGAAGGAGCCGGACGGGCGGCCAAAAGCGATGTCGATGCCAAATTCGGTTCCTACGCCACGGCCGCCGCCCTGACCGCCGCCCAGGAGACGGCCCGCGCCGCCTACACGATCACCGCCTCGGGGCCGGGGCAGAATCTTTTCGACGCTCAGAATCCCGTCGATCGCGCCACCGTTGGCATGGGCATCGACCCCACCGATCTGGCGAACTGGATGGCGGAAACGGTGCCGGGCTGCGTAACGGCCCGCAACCTCCATCATCTCGATCCCACCCGCGACCCCGAAGAACGCACTTTTCTGCGCACGCAGATTGTCGCCCCCTTCGTCGCCGCCAACAACGCCGACCTGCGGCTCTTCGACCTGCATGGTTTCGCCATGTCCAACCCGGCCACCGGACAGATCGTGCTGCCTACCTCGGTGCAGGGTGGGCTGTCCGATGTCGCGCCCGGCTCGGGCGGGCCTTCGCCAGCCGAACGGGCGGTCAAGTGGGCCGGCTGGCGGACCATGGTGCATGAATACATCCATCAGTTGGAACATCCGGCCCTGCGCGCCTGGCCGGGGCATAATCGCACCATCGGCGAGGGGTTCTGCGAGTATTTCACCAAAAAGGTGCTGCTCCCTCTGCTACCGCGCCGGGCGGGGCGGGACGTGACCCGCCGCACCCTGGTTGAGGGGGGCAATTACGGCGCGCCGTCGGCGGCGATCCTCGGCGGGGCCTACGATCCTGGTTCTTATGCTGATTATCTGCGGCATGTGGAACGTATCGAGCGGCATCTCGGCGGTCGGGCCACCGGCGCGCAGAATGCGATGAAGGCGATCTTCTTTCAGGGGCATATCGAATATCTCGGTTATGATACTTCCGGGGCGGCCCTGGCCACACCTCCCGCTCCCCGAGATGAAATCACCGTTCCCGCTACCTTGACCACTTTCGCTGCTCTGGGCACCGCCCTCAATGTCAGCGCGCGCAGGCTGCGCCGGGCCAATCCCGGCAAGACCGAGCCGTTGAGCGGGCGTCTGCGCGCGCCCGGTTGCCGCGAGCATCGAGTGGTCATCGCCGGCGGCCGGGGGAGCGGCTTGGCCGGCGAGTCCCTGGCGGACATCGCCACCCAGCATGGTGTGGCCGAGGCGGCGCTGAGGACGGCCAATCCCGGTGTCAATTTTGCCACGCTGGGGGAGGGTTCCGTCGTCATTATCCCCCGTCATTGATGATCAAAGCGTCCGCCGTGACCCATTTTCGCATCGCGGTTTTCATCGGCTTCTTTCTGTTCCTTGGTGGTTGTTACCACGGGGCGTTGTTGGAGGGAAACATGGGGATGAACGACCAGAACGCATCCGATCCGAAGGAACCTTCCTGCGTCGAACCGCTGCGCCGTCTTGTGCAGGGGGATTTCGCCCTCTGGCAGGGCCTTGCCGGGGGTTGCGACCGCGCCGCCGTCGCTGTGGCCCTCGGCGTCAGCCAGAACGAAGAGGATCTGTGCGGTTATCCGGGGGGTGTGCCCACCGGCTACCGGATTTATCCGGCAACAGCGGCGGCACCCTACGGGGTTTTCGTCTGGTATGAGGAGGATCGCGCGGTGGCGTTGCAGATCCACTCCTTCACGCCGGAGCGGCCCGTTCTCGAGCAGCTGGGGGAACCGGAAGCGCGGGAACTGTCGCGCATGCCGGGGTTCAAGACCCAGTGGATTTACGCTTCGCGAGGGCTGACCCTGCATATCGATGACGATACCGGGGCCGTTGCTTGGCTCTATGGCTATCGGCCGATGAGTCTCGATGCCTACCGGGCTTCCTGGCTTTTTCGGGTCGAAATTCTTCGGCACCGTATTCAATAGGATGGCGTCGCTAAAACCCGCCAAACTCAGAGGGGAGGCTCCATGAGCG
>DIVU01000291.1 GCA_002423365.1 Desulfuromonadaceae bacterium UBA6124
AGGATTTCCAGCGTTGCCGGCGCCGGCAGGGGGATGGCGCCGTGGGCGCAGAGCACCGTGCCTTGGGACATCGGCAGCGGTCCGCAGACCACCTGTTCGACGCCGAGCAGGGAGAGGCCTACAGCCGCGCCGACGATGTCGACGATGGAATCGACCGCTCCGACTTCGTGGAAATGTACCGTCTCCAGGGGCACGCCGTGAACCTTGGCTTCCGCTTCGCCGACCCGGCGGAAGATGCGCCGAGCGAGTTCGCGGGCCGCCTCGAGCAGGGCGGAGTCGGCCAGCATGCGGTCGATGCCGGCCCAGGTGCGGTGGTGATGGTGCTCGTCGATGGCGACTTGCACCCGGCAGCCGGTGATCCCCCGCCGCGCCTCGCGGCGCGCTTCCAGGGTGTAACCGGAAACCGGCAGCTTGCGCAGTTCGGATTCGATGGCACTCAATTCGACGCCGAGGTCGACCAGCAGGCCGAGCATCATGTCGCCGGAGATGCCGGAAATGGGATCGAGATAGAGAGTTTTCATGGCTGGATGATCCGATTGATGCGGGTGGCGGCGTAGGCGGCGCCGAAGCCGTTATCAATGTTGACGACGGTGACGCCGCCGGCGCAGGAATTGAGCATGCCGAGCAGGGCGGCGACGCCGCCGAAAGCGGCGCCGTAACCGACCGAGGTGGGGACGGCGATGACCGGCACGGCGACCAGACCGCCGATCACCGAGGGGAGCGCCCCTTCCATGCCGGCGACGACGATGACCACCGCCGCCTCGCGCAGCTTGTCGGCGCGGGCGAAGAGGCGGTGAATGCCGGCAACGCCGACGTCGACCAGCTCCTCCACGGGATTGCCGAGCATGCGGGCGGTGATGACCGCTTCCCGGGCGACGGGGAGATCGGACGTTCCGGCGCAGACCACCAGCACGGTGCCGCGGGTGGCGATTTCCAGCGGCCGTTGCGTAAGGCAGAAGGCGCGGGCGTCGGCGTCGTAGGTCGCATCGGGGAAGCGCGCCAGCAGTGGCTCGGCCTTCTCGGCGGCGAGGCGGGTGACGAGGACGTTGCTCCCCTTTTCGGCCATCTTCTCGACGATGGTGAAGATCTGGCCGGCGCTCTTGCCCTCGCCGAAAATCACTTCCGGCGCCCCCTGGCGCAACTCGCGGTGATGGTCGATCATCGCCACCCCGACATCCTCGAAGGGGAGGGCGCGCAGCCGTTCCATTCCCGCCTCGACGGAAAGCCCGCCGTCGCGGATGGCCTGAAGCAGGGTCAGCAAATCGTTGGGATGCATGGATATCCTCGTTTTGTCTCTGGATTTTTACGGGAAACCGACTTTACCGGACAAGCCCCGGCGTTGCAAGGCCTTCATTTCCGGGGGGGCTAGCGATTTTTCTTGCGCTGCAATCGGTACGCGGCTTTCTCCCGACGGGATTAATGATACACTTTTCGCCATCGTTGCCAATTATTGGGAGGATAAACCCATGGAAGAGAAAATCCGGATCGGCATCAGTGCCTGTCTGTTGGGACAAAAGGTGCGTTTCGACGGCGGCCACAAACGCGACCCGTTTCTGGTCGAGACGTTGGGGCGTTATGTGGAGTATGTGCCGGTCTGCCCGGAGGTGGAAACCGGCCTGCCGACGCCGCGCGAGGCGTTGCGTCTGGTCGGCGAGGCCGAGGCGCCCCGGCTGGTCTTCTCCCGCAGCGGCGGCGAGATCACCGAGCGCATGCAATCCTGGGCGGCGGGGCGTCTGCGGGAACTGGAGGGGGAGAACCTCTGCGGTTTCATTTTCAAATCCCGCTCGCCGAGCAGCGGCATGGAGCGGGTCAAGGTCTACGATCGCAACGGGGTGGCGCACAAAACCGGGGTGGGGATCTTCGCCCGCGCCTTCATGGAGCATTTCCCGCTGTTGCCGGTGGAGGAGGAGGGGCGGCTCAACGATCCCAAACTACGGGAGACTTTCATCGAGAGCCTTTTCACCCTCAAACGCTGGCGGGATACGGCGGACAGGCAGCGCACCCGGGGGGCGCTGGTCGATTTTCACACCCGGCACAAGCTGCTGATCCTCGCCCACGGCACCGAGATCTATCGGGAAATGGGGCGGCTGGTGGCACGGGCCGATCTTTCGGTGGAGGAGTTGTACGCTGCCTATCTGCCGCTGCTGGTGAAGGCGCTGCGTCTGCAATCGACCATCAAGAAGAACGTCAACGTCCTGCAGCACATGCTCGGCTACTTCAAGAACCAGCTCAGCGCCGACGAAAAACGCGAGATGCTGGAGATCATCGAGCATTACCACCAGGGGCTGGTGCCGCTCATCGTCCCCGTGACCCTGATCAACCATTTCACGCGCAAATACGACCAGCCCTATCTCAAGCAGCAGGTCTACCTTAACCCCCATCCGCTGGAATTGCAGTTGCGCAACCACGGGTAAAAACAGTGATTGGTTGATTGGTTGATTGGCGATTAGCGCCCCACGGCGTTGCCGTCTTCCAACAGGGTCAGGCTGCTTTCCAGGGTGGTGTCGCCGAGGTTCAGGTAGAGGTTGCCTTCGGTGATGGTCAGGTCCCAGTCGATGGTGCGTTGCAGGCGGGCAACCAGTTGTTGCAGGAAATCGTAGTCGATCCCCCAGATGGTCAGGTTGGGGATGGCGGCGAATTTCGCCAGGTGCTGGTTCTCCCAGCGGTAGCGGGCCGGGCCGTAGGCGTAGACAACAATGCGCTCGGCGTGGCGGGCGGCTTTGAACAGACGTTCCGGGTCGGGCTGGCCGACCTCGATCCAGGTCAGCACCCGCCCGTCCGGCCCCTTGATCCACAGGTCGGGCTCGTCGCCGGCGCAGATCCCCTTGGTGAAGGCCAGATCCTCCTCGTAGGCGACGGCGTAGGCGAGAACCCGCGTCAGCAGTCGTTCGGCGGTTTCCGAGGGGTGGCGGGCGACGGTGGTTTGCAGCTTCTGGTAGAGGTTGCGGTCGACATCCGCAAGCTGGATGGCGACGCGATAGATGGTTGCCGGCAGGGCCATGAGGGGAGGGTTCCTTTCTCCTTGTTCGCTGGCGCGCAGCATAGCGGCAGGCGGCGGGAAAGGCCAGGGCAAAGTTGCCCCGCGACGGTTGACAGTCCGCGCGCGGGGGGAGTAATAACGTAGTGAAAACGAAGAGGAGGAACAAGATGACCAAGATGAACTTTACCGCGCTGCTGGTCGAGAAGGCCGGCGAAAAAGAGTACCGCCGTTCCATCGTCAACCGTTCGCTGGAAGATTTGCCCCCCGGCGGGCTGCTGGTGCGGGTGCGCTATTCCTCCCTCAATTACAAGGATGCCCTCTCGGCCCTGGGCAAGCCCGGCGTCACCAAGAACTATCCCCACACACCGGGGATCGACGCCGTCGGCGAGGTGGTGGAGTGCCTCGGCGGGGCTTTCGCGCCGGGGGATCCGGTGATCGTCACCGGTTTCGATCTGGGGATGAACACCGCCGGTGGCTACGGCCAGTACATCCGTGTCTCCCCGGACTGGGCGGTGCGGCTCCCCGACGGGCTGAGTCCGCGTGAGAGCATGATCCTCGGCACCGCCGGTTTCACCGCCGCCCTGTCGGTATGGAAGCTGGCCGGAGCCGGGGTCGGGCCGGAGGCCGGCGACATCCTCGTCACCGGCGCGACCGGCGGCGTCGGCAGCCTGGCGGTGGCGATCCTGGCCAAGGCCGGCTACCGGGTGACGGCGGCCACGGGGAAGGCGGCGGAGAAGGATTTTCTGCTGTCGCTGGGGGCGGCGGAAGTGATCTCCCGCGATGAGGTGCTGGCCGGATCGGATCGGCCGATGATGAAAGAGCGCTGGGCCGGGGCGGTCGACGTGGCCGGCGGCGAAACCCTGGTCGCGGCGATCAAATCGACCCGTTACGGCGGGGCGGTGACCTGCTGCGGGCTGGTCGCCTCGCCGGAACTGTCAATGAACGTCTTCCCCTTCATCCTGCGCGGCGTCAGCCTGCTCGGCGTCGATTCGGTGCAATGCCCGATGGCGCCGCGCCTCAAGGTCTGGGAAAAGCTTGCCGGCGACTGGAAACCCGCGCATCTGGAAAGCGTCGTCGAAGAAACGACCCTCGAAACCCTGGAACCCAAGTTCCACGCCATCCTCAAGGGCCAGGTCAAGGGGCGGGTGCTGGTTAAGCTGTAGCCGGCTGATGAAAAACACCCATCTGCGGCGTTGTCCTCATCCCTCGTCAACGACGTACCTTTCAGGTACGCCTTATTCCTCAGGATTTCGTCCGCCTTGCATCTGGGCATTTTTGATCAGCCTTGTAAAACGAGTTTTTCAACAACCTGGAAGAAGATTGCTCCCCCCTTTGAAAAAGGGGGGCTCGGGGGGATTTCCCCTTGCCTGAAGATTGCCGCCGATCTTTTCACTTTTTGCTGATGGAGTTTCTGCGATGGAATGGCTTTTTTACCTCGGCACCGGCGCCTTCGCCGGGGTGCTCGCCGGGCTGCTCGGCGTCGGCGGCGGTGTGATTATCGTGCCGCTGCTGGTCTTCACCTTCACCGCCCAGCACTTGCCCGAGGCTTACATTCTCCATCTGGCCCTTGGCACCTCGCTGGCGAGCATCATCTTCACCTCCATCTCCAGCCTGCGCGCCCATCATCGTCGAGGCGCGGTCAACTGGCCGGTGGTCAAGGGGATTTCTCCCGGCATCCTGGTCGGCACCTTTCTCGGTTCCTGGGTCGCGGCCCAGCTTTCCACCGGCTTTCTCAAAGGATTTTTCGTCGTCTTCCTCTACTATGTGGCGACCCAGATGCTCCTCGATATCCGCCCCAAACCGCACCGGCAGATGCCCGGCGCGGGGGGGATGTTCGGGGTCGGCAACGTCATTGGCGGGGTATCGAGCCTGGTCGGCATTGGTGGCGGCAGTCTCTCGGTCCCCTTTCTCATCTGGTGCAACCTGCCCATGCACCACGCCGTCGGCACCTCGGCCGCCATCGGTTTCCCCATCGCCGTCGCCGGCGCCGCCGGTTATCTGGTCAACGGACTGATGGCCGACGGCCTTCCCTCCGGCGCCGTCGGCTTCATCTACCTGCCCGCCCTCATCGGCATTGCCCTCGCCAGCATCTGCACCGCCCCCTTGGGCGTCCGCCTCGCCCACAGCCTCCCCGTCCCCCGCCTGAAAAAAGTCTTCGCGGTCTTCGTGCTGATCATGGGGACGCGGTTGCTGGTGAGTATGTTTTAAGGGAGGATCCCCAGAGCATTCCCCGTTCGCGCCTTTGTTGCTTACGGCACGGAACGCACGTATACTCGCGTTAGACGTGCGGAGAGAACCGAATGGTTGGATATCGTGCCGATATATAAAGGAAATCCGACCAGATTTTCGGGCGCCAAAGTCATCCTGTAAGACCCTGCCTTACTTCCAGATTTTCATAAAAAGGGATATCTATGGCGCCGACCATACTGAGATCAGGCCCTTACCGGTTTTTTTTCTATGCCAGCGACGGTGGCGAACCTCGCCACATTCACGTTGAGCGTAACGAAAAAGTGGCAAAATTCTGGCTCGACCCTGTCAGGCTCCAGGGCAGCGGTGGATTCAGTCGTTTGGAGTTGAGGCGAATCAGTGGGATGATAAACGAAAATATTGATACGTTGACGGAGGCATGGAATGGCTACTTTGGCGGTTGAAATCCAAATTCCCGACGCGGTGGATGTTCAGGTGAGCGAGGATACTTTGTCCGTCGATCTGTCCGACGGCAGAACAATTTCCGTTCCCCTGGGGTGGTACCCAAGGCTTGAATATGCCAGCGTCGAGGAGAGAGCCAACTGGCGATTGATCGGGAATGGTCAGGGCATTCACTGGGGTGACATCGACGAAGACATCAGCGTCGAAGGACTTCTCGCCGGAAAATCATCCGGGGAAAGCCAATCGTCCCTCAAACGCTGGCTTCAATCCCGAATACCTGTCGGCTAATCTCGTTCGCCGCGCATGTCCAGGTTCCCGTGCAGCGCATCAACGAGATTGTGCGCGGCAAGCGGGGCATCACCTCGGAAACGGCTTGGCTGCTGGCCCAGGCCCTCGACACGACCCCAGAGTTCTGGCTCAACCTGCAAGCCGCTCACGACCTGGCGTTGAACCGCCCGCAAAAGACCATTGCGAAACTCCGCCTGGCGAGCTGACGACGTCTCCAATCTTTTGGTCGCAAGCAAAAAGTCTTCATGGCCCGGGGCGGGACTCCTCGTCCTGTCATTTTTCTTTTCAACCCCCTCCCGAGTTCCCCATGAATCCCCAGTCCCCGATGGAAGGCAAACGCGGATCGTTACGCCGCCGGTTGTTACTCGCTCTCGCGAAGACGGCCATCGGTCTGGTCGTGTTGTCGGTGCTGGCGGTGCTCCTCTTGCGTTTCGTGCCGCCGGTGACCAGTGCCTTCATGGTGACGCGCTATGCCGAAGGGGTCTTCGGTGCCCGCGCCTATACCGCTATCGACTACCGCTGGGTGAACTGGAAGAAGATTTCGCCGAACATGCCGCTGGCGGCGGTGGCGGCCGAGGATCAGAAGTTTCCCGAGCATTTCGGTTTCGATTTCGAGGCGATGGCCGACGCCTTCGAGGACATGGAAGACGGCGGCCGCGTTCGGGGGGCCAGCACCATCAGCCAGCAGGTGGCCAAAAACCTCTTTCTGTGGAAAGGACAAAGCTTTTTCCGCAAGGGGATGGAAGCCGGCTTCACGATCCTGATCGAAAGCCTCTGGCCGAAGCGGCGGATTCTCGAAGTCTACCTGAACATCGCCGAATTCGGCGACGGCGTCTACGGGGTGGAAGCGGCGGCACGACGCTATTTCGGCAAGCCGGCGGCGAAGCTGTCCCAGCGGGAAGCGGCGCGGCTGGCGGCGGTGCTGCCCAATCCGAAACGCTTCAAGGCGGCGGCGCCCTCGGCCTACGTCGAGCGGCGGACGGCGCGCATCGAACGGCAGATGCGCAACCTCGGAGCCGGCTATCTGCGGGAGGTCTGGGGCGAACCCTGATCCACCCTTTTTACTCCTGCTCTTACCAACTCCGCCTTATCCCTCCAGCACACTCCCCACCGAACCGAAAAAGAAGCGCTCTCCCAGAATCGCCTGCAAACGGGCGGCGTGGGGCAAGCCGGTGCAATGGGAAACCCCGAGTTTTTCCACCTGGTAGTTGTCCAGCGCCTGCAAAGTCCGCTCAAACTGGGCATCGTCGGCGAAACCGAGATGGGTGCCGCCGAGGATGGCG
>DIVU01000392.1 GCA_002423365.1 Desulfuromonadaceae bacterium UBA6124
TCTTCCTCGATGAAATCGGCGACATCACCCCCAAGTTGCAAGCGGAACTGCTGCGGGTGCTCGACATCGGTGAAATCAAGCCGGTGGGCGGGACGACACCGATCAAAGTCGACGTGCGCCTGATCGCCGCCACCAACAAGAACCTGGAAGAAGGCGTGAAGGAAGGCTGGTTTCGCGCGGATCTTTTCTACCGCCTAAACGTCTTCACCATCACCATGCCGCCGCTGCGCAACCGCATGGAATCCTTGCGGGAACTGGTGCATGTCTTTCTCGATCGGGCGAGCAAGCGAGTCAACAAGACCCTGGTCGGCATCGACGAGCGGGCCATCGCCTCCATGCTCCGCTACCCCTGGCCGGGGAACATCCGCGAGTTGCAGAACATCATCGAGCGGGCCGCGGTCCTCACCCAGGACAGCATCATCCGCCTGGAAAATCTGCCGGTGGTCTTCAGCCAGCTCATGCCCGAATCGGCCGAAGGGACGAGCGCTCCCGCCGACAACGGTTTCCGCTCCCAGCGGGAGAAACATCTCAACCAGGTGGAAAAGAACCTGATCAAACGCTACCTGGAGGAGACCGGCGGCAATGTCTCGCTGGCGGCGCGCAAGGCTGGCATTCCCCGCCGGACCTTCTACCGGATGCTTACGCGCTATAACCTGCAGGGCACGGAATTTCGCGGCAAAAAACCGACACCCCCCTCCCTGTGAGTCATAATTGACACAAGGACTGCCAATCTGGGCCACCCCTGGCGCACTCCTTCAAAAGTGAAGGCATTTTTCAACGGAATATTTATAAGATATCTCAAATATTGAGGTTTTTTTGTTCATAAAACCTCGTAAAAACGGATTAAATCGTCGAAAAACAGAAACAAATCGCAAAGAACGCAAAAATGGCACACGCATTGCTTATTAACAAAGTCATTGATGGGGATACAGATCCTTTACATAAGGAAAACTGCCCACCCCTTTGCGCCGACCGGGACCTCTCTCCCCCGATCGGCGCTTTTTTATTCCCCCTTCCATGAAAATTTCGTTATTATTTTTCCCATCGACAATCTCACCTCACAATTTTTACCGTTAAGGGTTGAAGACCATGGGCACAGGCAGCGACCGGCTGGGCGTCACCATCCTGGAAGATATCAGCACCCTGATCCTCCAGTCCCACGATCTCGATGAAACCTTGCGTAATATCGTTACCCTGGTGGCCCGTCGCATGGGGACGGAGGTCTGCTCCATCTACCTACTCGACGAGGATCGGGAAACCCTGCGCCTCTGCGCCAGTATCGGCCTCTCCCCCGAGGCGGTGGGCAAGGTCAGCCTGAAAATCGGCGAGGGGCTTACCGGCCTCGCCGCCGAAGAGGGACAGGTGGTGGCGATCCTGGAGCCGAAAACCCACCCCCGCTACCGCTATTTCAAAGAGACGGGCGAGGAGCGTTATCATTCCTTTCTCGGCATCCCCCTTTTCGACCGCAAAACGCCCATCGGCGTTCTGACCATCCAGACCATTGCCGCTCGCCAGTTCAGCCCCGACGATATCAGCACCCTCTCGACCATCGCCTTCCAGGTTTCCTCCATCGTCATCAACGCCCGCCTGCTCGACTCCATTCGCAAGAAGGAAGAGGAAAGGAGCGCCTTTGCCCGGGAACTGGAAAAGACCCGCAAAAGCCTGATCGACAAGGAGCGACCGGCACCCGGACAGTCCAACGGCGCCCTGCGCGGCACGGTGGCCAGCCCCGGGCTGGCCTCGGGCGTGGCTTACGTGCTCGACGACAATCTGGGGTTTCCCGATACCCTGGAGGATGAACCGGTCGAGGTCGAGACGGAACTGCGGCGTCTTGAACTCACCCTGGAAAAGACCCGCATCCAGACGATCTTCCTGGAAAAACGGGTGACTGAACGGCTCTCCCAGAACGACGCGGCGATCTTCCACACCCATCTGATGTTTCTGGAGGATCGCAGCTTCCTGGAAAAACTCCGCAGGGAAATCCACGCCGGACACAGCGTCGCTTTCGCGCTGAAGCGAGTCGTCGGTGAATACCTCGAAGCCTTCGAACGCATGGAAGACCCCTACCTGCGGGAACGGGCCGCCGACATCAAAGACATCGGCCGCCGCCTGCTGGCCAACCTCGGCGACACCGAGCACAACCCCCTGCAGCTCAAGCACCCGGGCATCCTCGTTGCCCGCGAAATCCTCCCCTCGGACATGGCCACCCTCGACCATGAACACATCCGGGGGATCGTCACCGAAACCGGGGAACGCAACTCCCATGCGGTGATCATGGCCAAGGCCCTGGGCATCCCGGCCCTGGTCGGAGTCAAGGCGGTGGTGCGCTCCACCCCGCCGGAAACCCAGGTCATACTTGACGCCAACTCGGGCTGCTTCTACGTCAACCCGGCGCCGCACATCACCGAGGAGTACCGGCGCCTACAAGCGGATGCCAGCCGCGAACTGCATCGTCTGGAAGAATTCCGCGACCTGCCGGCGGCAACCCGGGACGGTGAAAAGGTCATCCTGCGCGCCAACATCGGCCTGCTCAGCGACGTCAACATCGCC
>DIVU01000372.1 GCA_002423365.1 Desulfuromonadaceae bacterium UBA6124
CCTTTTCCTTCATCGCCCCACTGGGCGCCTACGACGATTACGTTGGCCATGTCTGAGTTGTCTCCTGATGGATTAAAGAGCAAAATCCTCGGCGAGGATCTCCCGGTAAGCCAGTTTGCGTTGCGACTGGTCGGCCAGGTTGATGAGCAGCAGCTCCTCGCGGTTTTCTCCGGCGCAGAGGATGAAGCGGAAGTTCATCTTCTGCGCGTAACTGATGGATTCCTCCAGCCCTCGGGCGATGATGTCGCGGGCCGCCGAATAGCCCTTGGCCCGCAACGCCCGGGCGATCTGCTGGGCACACTCCTTGTTGCTGCCGGATTGGAAAATCAGCACGTCGGTCTGATGCGCGGCGACGGCATCCAGTTCACGGTCGAGGGCGAAGAGGAGATTGAGCAGGTTGAAGGCGAAGCCGGTGGCCGGCGCCGGATAGCCGTAGCGGGCGGTAAGATTGTCGTAACGGCCGCCAAGACAGACCGCCCGGCCGATGCCGGAGAGAAAGCCCTGGAAGGTCAGACCGGTGTGATAATCGAGGCCGCGCAACTCGCCCAAGTCGAAGGTGACATGGTCTTCGACGCCGTAGACGGTGAGAATGTCGAGGACCGTGGCGAGGTTGTCGAGGGCCCGGCGCGAGCGGTCGTTGGTCACCACGCGCGCGGCCTTTTCCAGCACTTCCCGACCGCCGAAGAGGCGGGGCAGGGCGAGTATTTCCTCGCGGGAGCGGTCATCGAGGGGCGTCGATTCCAGCAGCGCTTTGAGGCCGGAGCTGTCCTTGCGGGCGATGGCGCCGCGCAGTTCCGCCGCCAGGGGATCGGACAGGCGTTGGTCGGCCATGACTCCGCGAAAGAATTCGACCTGGCCGACATCGATGGTGAACTCCTTAGCGCCTAGGGCCTGCAAGCATTCCACCGCCATGGCGATCATCTCGGCATCGGCTTCCGGGCTTTCCAATCCGATCATCTCGACCCCGGCCTGGAAAATTTCCCGGTCCTTGCCGACCTGCTGCTCGGTATGGCGCAACACCCGTCCGGTGTAGCAGAGACGCAGGGGCAGGGGGACATCTTTCATGCGCGTGGCGACGATACGCGCCACCTGAGGGGTGATGTCGGGGGTGAAGGCGACCAGTTTGCCGCTCTGGCGGTCGTCGAAGCGGAAAGTCTTGTCCCGCAGCCCGGTGCCGAGACCCCGTTCGAGAACCTCCAGATATTCCAGGGATGGGGGGACGATGGGGCGGAAGCCCCAGCGGGAAAAGACCGCCAGAAGGGTGTTTTGCAGAAACTCGATCTTGGCGGCCTTGATCGGGAGAAAGTCCTTGACCCCCTTGGGCAAAATGGCCTCAAGCGAGGGATTGTCGACGGTCATAAATAACGCGTTCCTTTTGCGATTTTCTTTTCGTGCTCGACCCCTTTGGCGGGCTCGACGAAGTCAGATCTGCACCTGGACGGCGGAGAGGATATGCTCGTTGCCGCGCAGTTCATTAATCACGGCATCGGGGATTCGGCTGTCCACATTGAGCAGGGAGATGGCCTTGCCCTGAATCTTGCGGCGGGAAAGATTCATCATGGCAATGTTGATCTGGTGCTTGGCCAGGGTCTGTCCGACGAAACCGATCACGCCCGGGCGGTCGTCATTGTGCAGGATCAGGATATGCCCCTCGGGCAGAGCTTCGACCTGATAGCCGTCGACCCGTACGATCCGTTGGTCGTCGTCGGCGAAGACCGTGCCGCACACCGAATGCTCGCCATCCTCGCCGGTGACCTTGACCTGGATCATGTTGGAAAAACCTTCGGCCATGTTGCTCTTGGCCTCGGTGACGCGAATCCCCCGTTCCCGGGCACGCTGGGCGGCGTTGACGAAATTGACCAGGGAGCCGACCATGGGAGTCAGGACCCCCTTGAGCAGGGCCATGGTCAGTGGCTCGATGGGAAAATTGGTGACCGCCCCGGAATATTCGATAGAGATTTGGGTGATGCCCCGGCCGCAACGCTGTGCCTGGAAGATGCCGAGGCGTTCGGCAAGCTGCACGTAGGGACGGATCAGCGCCATCATTTCCGCATTGACCGAGGGGACGTTGAGAGCGTTGACGACAATCCCCTTCTGCAGGAAGTCGACGACCTGATGGGCGGTCTGGACGGTGACGTTCACCTGGGCATCGCGGGTGGCGGCGCGCATCTGCGGCGTGGCGATCACCTGGTCGAGCTGCAGCAGGGGGTGGTCCTTGCCCGGCGGTTGGTTGGCGAAGACGTCCAGGGCCGCGCCCGCGACTCGGCCGTCGCGCAGGGCTTCGGCCAGGGCTTCCTCGTCAATCAGCCGGCCGACGGCGCAGTTGAGGATATAGCAGCCGCGCTTGACCTTGGTCAGCGCCTCGTCGCCGATGATCCCCTCGGTTTCGAGATTCAGCGGGAGGTGCAGGCTGATGAAGTCGGAGCGGGCGAGCAGGTCGTCGAATTCGACCAGTTCGGCACCAAGTTGGCGGGCCAACTCCTCGGAGATGTAGGGATCGTGGACAATGACCCGCATACGCAGGGCGAGCGCCCGCTCGACCACCATGCGCCCGATCTTGCCGGCGCCGATGACACCGAGGGTGCGTCCGGCAATGTCGAGTCCCAGATATTTGTAGCTGTCCCATTCCCCGGCGCGGGTGGCGGCGTAGGCCTGGGGGATCTGGCGGGCCAGGGCCAAGAGCATGGCGATGGTGTATTCGGCCATGGTCGTGGTGCTGCCGAAGGGGGTGTTCATGATCACCACTCCCTTGCTGTTGGCGGCCGCCAGGTCCATGTTTTCCACGCCGATGCCAGCGCGGGCGACGACCTTGAGACGGGGGGCGGCGGCGAAGACCGCCTCGGTCACCTGGGTGCCGCCGCGCACCACCAGCGCATCGACATCGGCCACGGCCTCCAGAAGTTCGTCCTCGCTCATGCCGGGACGGTACTTGAGGCTGAGGCCCTTGGCGTTCTCAAAAATTTTCAGGCCTTCCATGGAAAACTTGTCGGTGACGAGGACCTTCATGGTTTCCACTCCGGATGGTTGGCGGGCATGGCAAGGGGCTCCAGGGCATGTTGAACGAGGTACGGTAGCAAGACCGGCTCTTTCTGTCAAGGTCAAACCGGGGGCGCTCGGGATTGGGAAATAAAAGCTAAAACAGGAAGATAGCCGGTCAGGGGAGGGGTGACGAAGGGTTAAAGGACAGGCGGTGAAGGGCGCCGGCCGCCCGGACATAAAAAAGCTCCGCGAAGGTCTTCGCGGAGCTTTTGAGATTCGGAGAAGCCTGGTGTCAAACTTTGACGATGTTGGCGGCCTGCGGACCTTTCTGGCCTTCGATCACGTCAAACTGGACCCGCTGACCCTCGGCCAGGGATTTGAAGCCATCGCCGCTGATCGCCGAGAAATGGGCGAATACGTCGGGGCCGTTGTCTTGTTGAATAAAACCGAACCCTTTTGCGTCGTTGAACCACTTAACCGTTCCTTGTGCCATCTTTCTGTGCTCCTTTTTGTCTTTCCGGGCGACCGGTGTTGAAATAGCAAGTCCCGGCGGCCCGAAGCCCGCGATAAACCTCCCACCGCGTGGGGTCGGGCGGTTGCTGGCGAGGCACGGCCCTGCTCTTCCGGAACTTGGCAGAAACGCTAGCATATAAATACCAAGCTGGCAACCGTGTTTTTTGTGCATTTTATGTGAGAATCCGGGTTATTCGCTCTTTGGTTTCAGGGTGTTTTGGGGGTTGTTGCCGGGCGAAGTCCATCGCGCAGATACTGAACCAGCAGGCGCACGCCGACCCCGGTTCCGCCCTGGGGGCGTCCGGGCGCCCCCTTTTCCTCCCAGGCGGTACCGGCGATATCGAGATGCGCCCAGGAAAATTCCTCGGCGAAAGCCCGCAGGAAAGCGGCGGCGGTGATCGTTCCCGCCGGGCGGCCAGCGGTATTCTTCAGGTCGGCCACTTCGCTCTTGAGTAGTTTGGCGTGTTCCTCCCAGAGGGGAAGTTGCCAGAGCCTTTCACCGCAGCGCTCTCCGGCGTTGATTAAGGCGCGGATCAGTCCGTCGTGGTTGCCGAGAACGGCGCTGGCCTCATGCCCAAGGGCGATGATGCAGGCGCCGGTGAGGGTGGCGATGTCGATGACCGCCCGTGGGGCGAAACGCTTGGCGTAGGTCAGGGTGTCGGCCAGAATCAGGCGTCCTTCGGCGTCGG